>CAZJNU010000002.1:13327-108405 GCA_964547485.1 uncultured Actinomycetes bacterium | reverse complement strand
ACGGCTTGGACCTGCGGGTGCGCCGCGGGGAGGTGCACGCCTTCCTCGGCCCCAATGGGTCAGGTAAGACGACAACGCTGCGCATTCTGTTGGGAGTGCTGCGGGCCAACGCCGGATCTATGTCGGTTCTTGGTCTGGATCCGTGGCGCGACACCGTCGCGTTGCACCGCCGGCTTGCCTACGTTCCCGGCGACGTGTCGTTGTGGCCGAACCTGACCGGTGGTGAGGTGATCGACCTGCTGGGTCGGCTGCGCGGCGGGTTGGATCGCCACCGTCGCGTGGACTTGATCGATCGATTTGAACTCGACCCCAGGAAGAGGAGCCGGGCCTATTCCAAGGGTAATCGGCAGAAGGTGGCACTGATTGCGGCGTTGGCAGCGGACGTGGATCTATACCTGCTCGATGAACCCACGGCCGGGCTGGATCCGTTGATGGAGGCAGTGTTCAAGGACTGCATCTCCGAAATTCGCGCCGATGACAAGACCGTCCTGCTCAGTTCCCACATCCTCAGCGAGGCTGAGGTGCTCAGCGACCGTGTCAGCATCATCCGGGCCGGAGTTGTGGTCGAGACCGGCAGCCTCGCCGAACTGCGCCACCTGACCCGCACCGAGGTGACGGCGGAAGTGGAACAGGTGCCGGCGGGTCTGGCGAGCATCCGAGGAGTACACGACCTCCGAGTGGCAGGCTCGCGAGTGACCGCACAGGTGGATCCCGCCGGGATGGCAGCGCTGATGTCGGCCCTGTCCGGGGCCGGCATCTACTCGCTGGAGAGTCGGCCACCGACCCTGGAGGAACTGTTTCTGCGCCACTATTCGGACGGCCTTCGATGACCGGTACCTGGGTGTTGTGGCGATTCGCGCTGCGTCGGGACCGAATCCTTCTGCCGCTGTGGATCCTTGGCCTGGCCGCGACGGCGGTGTTCTCGGTGACGGCGACGGCGGGGATGTATCCGACACCGGCCTCGCTGTCCACCGCAGCCGAGACCATCAACGCGACTGCAGCTTTGGTCGCCCTCTATGGCAAGGTCTACGACCCGACCTCCCTCGGGGCGCTTTCGCTGATCAAACTCACTGCGTTCGGGTCGACGATGGTGGCGATCCTGTTTGTCTTCGTCGTCATCCGTCACTCGCGGGCCGAGGAGGAGTCCGGTCGACTGGAACTCGTTGGTGCCGGCGCGGTTGGGCGTTCCGCGGCTCTTGCCGCGGCGATGCTTACCGGGGTCGTTGCCAGTGGTCTGCTGGGTGCTGTGACTGCGCTCGGCTTGGCCTTCGCCGGTTTGCCGATGGCCGGCGCCGCCGCGTTTGGTCTGGGATGGGCGCTGAGCGGCATCGTCTTCAGCGCGATCGCTGGACTGGTTGCGCAACTGACCAGATCGGCCCGTGCAGCGGTCGGTCTGGGCATGGCCGCGGTCGGGCTGGCCTACCTGCTTCGCGCGGTCGGCGACGTTGCAGTCGGAGATCCTGGCTGGGCGTCCTGGCTGTCTCCGATCGGCTGGAGTCAGCAGATCCGGCCGTTCGCCGGGGACCGCTGGCAGGTGGCACCGTTGCCGCTCGCTGCCGCAGCCATCTTCGCTTCGGTCGCCTTCTGGCTGCGATCCCGGCGGGATCTCGGTTCCGGCTTGCTGCCGGATCGACCGGGTTCCGCAACGGGTCGGGTCGGGGGCGCCTTCGGTCTTGCCTGGCGGTTGCAGCGCGGCATGCTGGCAGCGTGGGTCGTCGGGGCCGCCCTGCTCGGGCTGGTCTTGGGCAGCATTGTCAACAACGTGACCGGACTACTCGAATACGCTCAACTGCGGCGCTACCTGGCCTTGCTCGGAGGCGCGCAGGGTGTGACCGATGCGTTCCTCGCAGCCGAGGTCGGGCTGCTGGGGGCGATCGTGGCGGCCTACGCGGTCGCGGCCACGGCCAGGCTGCGCTCCGAGGAGGTCAGCGGACATGTCGAACTTCTGCTGTCGAGTCCGACCACCAGGATTCGTTGGGCCGCCGGGCACGTCGTCATCGCGATGATTGGAGTTGCCGCCATCATGCTGACTGCGGGTGCCACGATCGGACTCGCGCATGGGCTGGCGGTGGATGCGGTGCTGGCCGAAATGGTGCGGTTGGTCGGGGCGTGCGCGGCCCAGATACCTGCAGCCTGGGTGATGTCGGCAGTTGTGGTGTTCCTGTTCGGGTGGCGGCCGCGATGGGTCGTCGCAGCCTGGGGTCTACTCCTCGGCTGTGTTCTGCTGGCGGAGTTCGGGAAGCTCTGGCAACTGCCCAACTGGTTGCTGGACCTTTCGCCATTCGCGCATAGCCCCAGATTGCCCGGTGGCAGTTGGGCTGCCGGCAGCCTGGCGCTGCTCCTGCTTGCGGTCGGCGCATTGGCGGTCGCGGGCCTCACCCGGTGGCGTACTCGGGATCTGTGCGCTTGACGCCAGCCGTTGCGGTTCCGAGTGCGGCACCGGGAAGTCGTCGCACTCCCACGGTCAGCTCACCGCGCGGTGCAGGCCGCGTTCGAGCGGTCCTTCTGGCTAGGCTGGGGTGTCGCGACTATCAGGTCGGGATGATGGGGTGCGGGAGCCATCGCCACCTGCCCGAGGTCCGCTGGGAGGGAATGACAATGGACGACGGCGGATCCGCGGAAGGGCGGGCGGCAGCGCCGCCGCCCGGGGCCGCCGTCGATGTCGCGGCCCAAGGGTCGCCGCCGGAGCGTCGTTCCTTGCAGCGGATCATGAAACTCTCGGCCGTCGCGATGTGCACGTGGGCGCCGACTGGAGTTGTGCTCGAGGCCAACCAGGCCTTCTGCGACCTGCTCGGCTATCACCTCGACGACCTGCGGGGTTCCGACTGGGCTGGCTTGACCCATCCCGCGGATGCCGACGTCGACGTACCCCTGGAAACCGCCTTGTTGGCCGGCGAGATCCCCTCATACCGCATCCGCAAGCGATTCCATCGCCGGGGCGGCGGAGAAGTCTGGGGCGACTTGTCTGCGAACGCGGTTGTCGACGACGCGGGCGATCTGGATTGCGTAGCCTGCCAGGTTGTCGACGCAACCGAGCAGGTCGAGTTGCGGAAAGAGCTCGAGCGTCGGGATCGGCGATTCCAGTGGCTCTCCGAACTGGCGTCTGACGTGATTTACACCGCCGATGAGGTGGAGCGCATCTCCTGGATTGCGCCGTCTGTGCAGCACAGCCTCGGTTGGTCCGTTGCCGAGGTGCTCGACTGTGAGCTGGACGATTTCCTGCACCCGGCCGACCGCCCGCGCGCCGACGCACGAATGCGACAGCTGAAAAGTAATGGAGACCCGACTGCAACAGAGGAAGGCCTCCTGCTTCGGGTGAAAACCAAGGGCGGCGAATACCGCTGGATGGAGTGGAGCGGTCGCCGACTGGTGGGGGAGGAGGGCTCGGCCGGGGCACTGCATGACGTTGACGATTTGGTGCGGACGAACGCGGTCGTCGACGGGGACCGGGCTCGGTTGCAGGCCACCTTGGATTCGCTGCTGGATCCTCATGTCCAACTCACCGCGATCCGGGACGATCGAGGCGAGATCGTCGATTTCCTCTACTCAGACGCCAACCAGGCCGCCTGCGAGTACAACCAGCTCAGCCGGAAGCAACTGGTGGGAATGCGACTGCTCGACCTTCTCCCGGGCCACGCGGGAGATGGTCTGCTCACGATGTACGCGGATGCCGTCGAGTCAGGCGAACCGCTGATCCTTGACGACTACTGCTACCCCCACGAGATCATCGCCAGTGAGCGTCGCTATGACATCCGCGCCATCCGTGTGGGAGACAGTCTCAGTTTCACCTGGCGAGACGTGACTGAGCGGCATCGAGCGAGCGAACAACTGGCTGCCTCCGAGGAGCAGTATCGGCTGTTGGCCGAGAACTCCTCGGACGTGGTCGTTCACACGAGAGATCAGCGAGGGGTGTGGGTGTCACCCTCTGCCAGTGAGGCCCTCGGCTGGAGCCGCGAGGATCTGATCGGGCTGGACATGACCACACTGTTGCACCCGGATGATCGCTGGGCCCTCGAACGGTCTCGCGCGGTAGTAACCGCCGGAAGCAGCGACATCGTTCGATTTCGCGTTCGTGCCAGGAGCGGGGACTTCCACTGGGTGGATGTTCAGGCACGGCCCTTCGTCAATGACATGGGTGAACACGACGGAGTGGTGTTGGCGATGCGGGTCGTGGACGAGATGGTCGCCGCGGAGCAAGCCTTGCAGCGACAGGCTCGCACCGACGAATTGACCGGCCTGCTGAACCGACGCGAAACCTTCTCCCTGTTGGAGCACCTCCTTGGGGGACCACATCGGCGGGACAGTGTGGTTGCCATCGCCTTCTGTGACCTGGACGACTTCAAGCAGGTGAACGACACCCACGGACACGCGGCAGGAGACGCGCTGCTTCGAGAGATAGCCACCCGAGTGCGGGCGGTGGTTCGAGTGGGCGATCTGGTCGCCCGGTTCGGCGGCGACGAACTGCTGATTGTGCTGGTCGGAGTCGCCGACGCAGACGAGGCCGTTCAACTGGCTGAGCAGATACGTGCGGAAATCCGGCGACCGCTGGTGGTGTCGTCGGCGACAATCCGGTCCGGGGCCAGTGTGGGCGTGACGATGATGGCCGCGGGTGACAGCGTGGATGAATTGATCGCGCGGGCGGACCGGGCCATGTATCGCGCCAAACGGGCCGGTGGGGACCGGGTCGAGTTGGACGTGCCCGACGCCGGATCGACGCCGGAACGATAGCGGGGAGTTCGGATGCAGATGGGTGCCCGCAACGCGGCGCGAACGGCGGAGTTGTCGGTCGATCCGGCGGTTCGCTACGCGGGCGCTGCGGCCGCCGTGCTGGCTCCCGTGTGCGCTTTTGTGGCTGCGCTGTACATAGTGCTGGCGGTGACCCATCCGATGGTCATTGGAGGTCCGGCGGGAACCACCATGTCGGTGGTCGCCGGGCTGTCTGCGATCGGGCTCGGGGTTCTCGCTCTTGTCGGATATCTGCGACCGCCGCGATTGCGGTACGCCAATGCACTGCTCGCCGTTGTGGTGTTGGTGGTGATCCTCAACTCGAGTCTGCACATGGTCATCACCGGCGACACGCTGCAGACCACGAACCTGATGCTGGCCGTTATCGCCGCCGGGGTGGCGATCCTGCCGACGGGCTGGAATGTCGCGGTCACCGCAGTCGCCTGGGTCGCCTGGATCGTCGGAATTCAGATCAGCGGCGGCCTGTTTCTGGTGCACTGGCTATTCGCCATGGCGATGGCCACGTTGGTTGCCCAACTGGCTCGCTATGGCCGACGATCCAGTCTGGACACCGCGGCTGAGTCGGTCTCCAGGGTGGCAGAACTCAGCGTTCAGGATCCGCTCACCGGGCTGGCCAATCGGCGTGGACTGGAGGTGCTCGGAGAAGAGATGATGGCGATCGCGTCGGGTTCCGGAAACGGCCTGTCGGTCGCCTTCTTCGACGTCGATGGTCTGAAGGAAGTCAATGACCGGCACGGTCACGATGCTGGTGACGAGGTACTGCTGGCCGTCTCCCGAGCGCTGCGGGCCACGTGTCGGACCACCGATGTCATCGCCCGCTGGGGCGGGGATGAATTCGTTGTGTTGTCGATTGGTCACGACCTCCAGGCTGACGCGGTGGAGTCCAAGGTGGTCGCAGCGCTGGCGACCGCAGGGGGTGTGGCTGAGGAGATCTGGCGACCCAGTGTCAGCGTTGGCGTGGCAGGCATCGGGGCTGGCCCGCATCGCTCGTTGGACGATCTCCTTTCCGAGGCCGACGAGGCGATGTACCAGCGCCGCCGGAAGCAGCGATCGTCGGGCCAGTGAGGGCAGCTGCGATCGCGGAGTTCGGGTACTTGGGTGGGCGGTCACCCATCGTCAGTGCTGCGCCGCCTCGGGCGCGGGCCCGGCCGTGCTGGCGGCGTCCTCTCGTTCATAGCGGCCGAGCAGCTCCCCCTCGCCGCGCCGTCCGGGGAAGTAGATGGCGACCAGCACGGCACCGATGAGCACCCCCAGGATCCCCGCGCTGAAGGCCCACTTGTCGCCGGCGAGGAAGGAGTCCCTGGCAGCGGCGATGATTTGATCGGCATACTGCGGATAGCTCTCGGCGGTGTTCTCTGCGCCGGCGAAGGACTTGGTGAGTTGACTCTCGGTGGCCGCAGTGACCTGATCAGCCTGCGGGGAATTCGAGATGGCCTTCGTCATCGCCGCCGCGTAACCGGCGGTGAGAATCGCACCCAGAACAGATTGCATGAATGCACCGCCAAGGTCGCGCTGTAGGTCCGCAGTTCCTGAGGCCATCCCCGCCCGGGTCACGGGAACCGAACCGGTGAGCGAATGGGAGGCAGGAGTGCCGGCGATCCCGACGCCGATACCGATCGCCGCGTAGGCGATCCCGACCTTCCAGTAGGGGATGTCCTCCTGCCACAACACCAACATGAACACGAAGCTCAGCCCGACGAACGCATAGCCGATCAGCAGCGTTATCCGGGAGCCTCGCAGGCTGACCAGCCGGGCGGACAGTGGCGCTGCAAGCACCATGAAGACCGCCGCGGGCAGGATCGCAGCACCGGCACTCAGAGTGTCGTATCCGAGCACATTCTGGAGGTATTGCTGGCCCACGAACATCGCCGCCATCAATGAGCCAAAGACGATAATCCCGGCGACCGCGGCGACCCAGAACAGCCGGCGACCGGCGATGTCCAAGTCGTACAACGGAAAGCGGGCGCGCCGCTGCCGGATCGTGAAGGCAACCCCGGCGACGATCGCGACGACAGCGGACACGGCGACGGCCACCTCTGCGCCTGGAACTGGAACGAAGTTGATGGCCAACACCACGGCGGCGACGAGGATCGCAGAGAGCAGGCCACCGCGGTTGTCCACCGGATCGGTCGTCTCATTGGCGTGTCCGGGCACCGCGAGCCACGCCACCACGAGGGCGACCAGCGCCAACGGCAGAGTTACAAGAAACACAGAACCCCACCAGAAGTGCTCCAGCAGGAAACCGGCAACCAACGGCCCAACTGCAGAGATCGCGCCCCCGAGTCCAGACCAGAGGGCTATCGCCCGGGTTCGAGGGGCACCCGCCCAGAGGGCGGTGATGAGTGCCAGGGTGGTCGGATAGGCCATCCCGGCGGTGACGCCACCGAGGATACGAGCGATCACCAGCACGTTCTCCGACGGCGCGAAGGCGGCCAGGACGGACACCGGCATTGCCAGCGCGACGCCCAGTATCAGCATCAATTTGCGGCCATAGCGGTCGCCTAGGGCGCCGAGGTACAGCACGGACGCGGCCAGGCCGAGGGAGTATCCGACGGCGATGAGATTCAGGGATGTCTGCGAGGCATCAAAGTCGCGCCCGATCGAGGGCAGCGCGACGTTGGCGACCGACAGGTTCAGATTGGCCACGGCCGCGACCAGGATTAGGGCCAGCAGCACGAGGCCTTGACGGTTCGGGCTGGTTGGTGCTGCCGGATCGGTGTAGCGCGCCTCGGACATGACGCAACTCTATGGCCACGCGTAGCGCTGGTGGCGTTGAATATGGAGCGATACCGTCGTGGCATGACACCTCAGGACACCCCCGGTTCGGATCCATCGCCCGAGTCTCGGGCCCCCAAGAAGGCGGCGGCGAAGAAGGCGTCCGCGAAGAAGGTGCCCGCCAAGAAGGTGCCCGCCAAGAAGGTGCCCGCCAAGAAGGTGCCCGCCAAGAACCAGCGAGAGCTGGACCTGGTGGTCTACGGAGCAACAGGGTTCGTGGGCCGGCTTGTCTGCGACTATCTGCTTGCGTCGGCCCCGGCGGGGGTGCGGATCGGGATCGCAGGCCGGAACGCCAGCAAGCTCGAGAAGTTGAGGTATGAACTCGGCGATGCTGCGCGGGAGTGGACAGTCCTCGTCGCAGATGTGGACGACGACGCGGCCCTGACCAGATTGGCTCAGGCCACCAGGGTGGTCGCGACAACGGTGGGCCCCTACGCGAAATTCGGGTTACCCGTAGTCGCGGCCTGTGCCCGAAACGGTACCCACTACGCGGACCTCACTGGCGAGGTACTGTTCGTGCGGGACTGCATCGATCGCTTCGATTCGATAGCCGCCGATAGCGGGGCGAGGATCGTCAACTCCTGCGGATTCGACTCGATCCCCTCGGATCTGGGGGTCTATCTGACCTTTCTGGAGGCCGCAGCGGCCGGAAGCGGCGGTTTGACCGAGACACAACTGGTGGTCAAGTCGGTGCGAGGTGGTTTCAGTGGCGGCACCGTGGACTCGCTGCGAACCCAGGTGGATGTAGTCGCGGGTAATCCCGCCCTGCAGCGAATTGTGGCTGATCCCTTCTCCCTCAGTCCAGATCGCGCAGCCGAGCCGGCCGTTGGCGGCGGTGCTCCCTCGGACGTTCGGGGATTCCGCCACAACGATGAACTGGGTATCTGGACGGGACCGTTCGTGATGGCGGCCTACAACACCCGAATCGTGCGCCGCAGCAACGCCCTACTGGAGTGGGCCTACGGTCCGCAGTTCCGGTACTCGGAGGTCGTGGGGTTCGGTGCTGGGCCGTCGGCGCCGCTGCTGGCCGCTGGGATGACGATCGGTCTGGCTGGCCTGCAGTTGGGGATGCGGATTGGCCCGGTCCGGGAGATTATGGACCGGGTGTTGCCAGATCCGGGGGAGGGCCCGAGCCAGGCGACCCGGGATTCGGGCCACTTCCGGCTGGAGATCGTCAGCGATACGGAGCAGGGCCAGCGCTACCGGACAGTTGTGGCTGCGCAAGGTGACCCGGGCTACGCCGCCACGTCGGTAATGCTCGGCGAAAGCGCGCTCTGCCTCGCACTGGACGAAGGCGAACTCCCTGATCGTGCGGGTATCCTGACCCCGGCCACTGCCATGGGTAGCGCGTTGGTGGCGAGGTTGCGGCGAGCTGGATTCACCTTTGATGTCGGGCCAGCTCGGTGAGTGAGGTTCGAGAGCAGGCAGTGCCGGTCACGACGGGTCTGCCGACCGCCCTCGATCTCACCGATCGGGTGGCCCTGGTGACGGGTGCCGGCGCCGCAGACGGTATCGGGTTCGCGGTCGCGCGGGCGCTCGGTGCGCTGGGTGCGACGGTGGTGTTGTCAGCAACCTCCGACCGGGTTCACGACCGGGCCGCGGAGTTGCGCGAAGTTGGCGTGTCAGCGTCTGCTCACACCGCCGATCTCACCTCAGCAGCGGAGGCGGGCGAGTTGGTCAGCCATGCCGCGCGGGCCGGGGGTCTGGATATTCTCGTCAACAACGCAGGGATGACCAGCGTCACGTCTGCCGGCGACACGGAACGAGGAGAGCTTGGCCAGATCTCTGCAACGTCATGGCGCGAGGGTTTGGCGAGGAATCTGGACAGCGCATTCTTCGTCAGCCAGGCCGCCCTGAAATCCATGCGGCAGCTGGGCTGGGGGCGGGTGGTGATGGTCGCCTCGGTGACAGGGCCACTGATGGCGATGCGGGCGGAACCCATCTATGCCGCTGCTAAGGCGGGGATGGTCGGTCTTGCCAGGTCGATCGCGCTGGACAATGCCCGCTTCGGCATCACCTGTAATGCGGTGGCGCCGGGCTGGATTGCCACTGGATCCCAACTCCCGCACGAAGTGATCGAAGGCCGGCACACTCCGATCGGGCGGAGCGCGGAGCCCGCCGAGATTGCCAATGCGGTGGCCTGGCTGACAACCCCAGGGGCCTCGTATCTGACCGGGCAACTGATCGTCGTCGATGGCGGCGGGTCAATCGCAGAGGAACGGGCGCTCTAGCAGCCGAGGGACCCAGCGGCCGAAGGCCCCGCTCAGGCGTTACTCAACCAGGAGGTCGGCGCCATCACGATGCGGGGTTTCTTTCCCGCGTCGAGCCAGCGGATGATCCGCCGTGTTTCCCAATAGTCGACGGCCACACAGCCGGCCGTTGACCGGGAACTACTGGCATGCAGGAAGATCCCGCCACCCCGCGCGGTGTTGGCCCGCGCCCGGGGTGCCGCCTCCCGTTGGCCGGTTTGGGTGTTGAAGTAAGTCCAGGTAGGCGCGTTGAAGTTGATCACAGCTCCGAAGTGGTACACAGAGCCATAGTCGACGAACCGCTCCGACCAGTTCCCGTCATTGCGCCAATCGGCATTGGGACTCCGGTTGGTCTGCAGCACGTTGTAGGTTTCAGGGTCCCGGGGGTCGTAGGGCCAGAAATCGTCGCCGTCGAACTTGAGGTAGGGCATCTTCATCGCCGGCTGTTGGAACGCGCCGAAGGCCTGAGTGATGGTGAACGTGCCCGCGGGGGACTCGCCACTGCCCTGTACTCGGCTTCCCGCCGGAGTGAAACCGCTGCGACCGATCCGGGCGGGCAGCGCCTCGCCGACCTGTCGCCAGCTTCCTGCAGTCTTCTCATATCGGCGGAGCGTGGCGTAGCTGGTCGACCAGCTTGTCGCGTTCACAACGATAAGTTGGCGCGCGTCGCCGACATGGCTGAGCCGAGTTGGGTGCCAGGGGGCCGGGGTGACTGCCGCTGGAGTGGTGGCGGTGGGGGTTGCGACCGCAGAGGTGGTCGTGGGCAGCAGCACCGCGGACAGCAATGCCACACCCAGACCGGCCCTGACAGTGATCCGATACATGGCCTCTTGTATATCACGGGTGGTTTCCCGACAGGCGTGAACTTGGTCCCAGGCTCGTGCAGCCAGCCTCCGTCAGTGAACGTGGCGGCGAGTCGCCAGGATCGTCGATACGACCGCACCGAGACGGGGTTGTCGCTATCTTCGTGCTGCGGTCCCGATCGCAGCGGTAACTGTCGGAAGTGGGTGCGCCGTGGGTGAGATGCAACTGCCAGCACTGGCTGCCAGCCACAGCGCGGCGGTGCCGTGGCGCCGGTATGTGGCCCTGGGGGATTCCTTCACGGAGGGGATGAACGATCTCGGACCGGACGGTCGGCTGCGCGGCTGGGCCGATCGCCTCGCCGAGTCAATCGACGAACGGCAGCCGGGGCTTCGGTACGCAAACCTGGCGGTTCGCGGGGCCAAGGTGTCCGACGTGGTCTCCCGCCAGCTGCCGACAGCGATTGCGCTGCGCCCAGACCTCACCACGGTCGCCGTCGGGGTCAATGACATGCTTCGGCCCAGGTTCAGCCTGTCCGCTGCCGTGATGGGCGTCGAGTCGACGGTGGCGGCGATGCGGACAATCGGCAGCGATGTGTTGCTGGTCGCATTCGGCGACCCCCGGCGCAGGTCTCGCGCCCTCGGTTCGATCGCCGACCGGATCCGTCACTACGACGACCACCTGCACCGCATAGCTGACCGCTTCGATGCTCGGATCGTGGACTACTGGGGGGCGCAGTGCTTCGACGACGATCGACTCTGGTCGCCGGACCGACTGCACCTGTCGTCGCTGGGTCATGAGTACGCCGCCCGAGCCGGACTGGATGCCCTGGGCCTCGGGGATCCAACTTGGCGATTGCCACTTCCGGACACGCTGCCGGCGGCGCCGTTCCTCCATCGCAGGCTTGATGACGCCCGATGGCTGGTACGCGATGTCACGCCGTGGGCAACCAGGCGTATTCTTCGCAAGTCGTATCCGCAGCTTCCCCGTCGTCCCGAACTGGAGCCCCTAAGTGACCGAGGACGGTAGCGCCGAGCAGGTCCCGCAGCCAGTTGCTGGAGGTGGAGCGGTGGCCGACCCGGACGCGGCAGCGCCTATGCCGGCGGCGGCGAAGGCCACCCTCGATAAGAAGAAGACGATCATCGGCGGGATCGTCACGCTCGCCGTGCTGGTCCTGGTGTTCTGGGGGCTTGCCAAGAAGTTCGGCTCATTTGCCGATGCCTGGACGCAGATTCAGACGATGTCGGCGCTGGCAGTTGCCAGCCTGATACTGGTGGCGATCGTGAACATCATCGTCTATGTCTTTCCGTACATGGTGGCGATTCCCGGGCTGAAATACCGGCCCGCCTTCATGGTTCGGCAGACTTCCTGGGCGATCGGGGCGCTGATACCGGCTGGTGGCGCAGTGGCCGTCGCGGTGCAGTACGTGATGCTGGCCTTCTACAAGGTGACACCGACGGCGGCCACCACTGGAATCGCCATCACCAGCGTGTGGAGCTTCTTCATGACCTTCCTGTTGCCCGTGCTGGGGGTGCTGGCGCTGCTGTCGTCCGGCCAACTGGAGTCAAGTTGGGTTTGGGCCGGGGTGGCCGGTGTGGTGGCACTGGCAGTGATGATCGTGCTCTTCTGGCTGATCCTGCGCAGCGAGACCAGTGCTAGAAAAGTTGGGCAGTTGGGGCAGAAGCTCGCCAATCCGGTGCTGAAGCGGATGCACAAGGACGAGGACGTCACCGAGGCGATTCTGAAGTTTCGGATCGGGATCGTGGATGTGGTCAAAGACCGCTGGATCTCTCTGACGTTGACGAACCTGGCCGTGTCGTTCATGCAGTTCATGATCCTGTTCGTCGCGGTTCGCGGCGTTGCCGGTGACCGAGGTGCCAGCGTCACCGCGGCGGAGATCTTCGGCGCCTTCGCCATCTCTCGGTTGGGGTCGTTGATCCCGATCACGCCGGGCGGCCTCGGCACCGTCGCCGGCCTGCTGGGTGTCATGCTCGGGGTGTTCGGCCTCAGCAGCCAGGACATCCTCGCTGCGGTGGTGGTCTGGCAGGTGGTGAGTCTGTTGCCGCAGGCGGTCACCGGCATCGCGACCTTCCTCGGTTGGCGGGTGCAAGAGGCTCGGGCGAACAGGGCCTGAACCATCCCTGCGGACTTCCTGTGAGCAGCTGTCCACATTCCGCTGCCGGCATCTTCTCAGCGTGGTCAGCTCGGCCCAGGGTTAAGCCATGCCAACGAATCCTGCCGAATCGCACGACCCAGCCACCAGTTCTGCTCCCGCGATTCGAGTGTCCGGCGCCAGCGGTTTGGTCACCTCGGTCCCTTACCTGCTGGGTTTTGAACCACGGGACAGCTTTGTTGTGGTCTTCACCTGCCGGGACTCTGGTCGCGTGGTGCTGTGTCTTCGAGTGGATGCCCCGACTATCGCGCAGTCCCCGTCGGAGCCATGGGACGTCGGCGGTAGAGCGGACGAGGCTGCGAGTGCGGCGGCCGAGTTGCCGCTCGAAATCGGGGTCGCAGTCAGGCGCGCGCTCGCTGCCGGTGCCCAGCTGGAGGTCGCCCACGTGGTGCTTTTCAGTAACCGGGCACTGGAACGGCCCTTGCGGGACACGTCGCTGAAGCTGCGCGAGGAGTTGCTGGAGCAGGGTGTGGAGTTGGGGGAGTGGCTCGCGGCCACAGGTGACCACTGGTGGCACTACAGCTGTCCGCGGCCCGGATGCTGCCCGCCGACCGGACGCCAGTGTGACGATTCGGCTGGCACTCGGGCGGCCTTTGACCTGGTGACGGCCGGAATTGGATTCGCGGTCAGCCGAGAGGCACTGGCCGATCGATTGCTGCCGGACGGGTCGGCGCTGCTGCCAGCCGAGGTGATGGCACGAGCGCTGGCCGAGTCGGTGCTGCATGCCGTGTCCCGACGCGGGGCGGTGGGCTGGCGGCGGGCCCGAGAAGATGAACTGGTGACAATGGCCAGCCCGGTGGGAACCGGGGCGTGCTCGATGGACTCAGGAGTAGCTGAGCCGGACGAGGATCTCCGGGCCGCGAGGTGGGCAGTGGCCCTACAGGACCCTCGAGTCCGGGAACCGCTGATGCATCGGTTGCTGTTCGGCGGCTCGGCTACGCGCCGAGTCGCGCGACTGCAGGCGGCCCGGGCGATGCTCACCGAATTGGTCCGGCGAACACCCGCGCCCGAGGTGGCAGCCGTGGCGGCGACGTTGGCGGCGGTCGCCTGGCAGCAGGGAGACGGCGCCTTCGCCCGGCTTGCGGCCGAGCGCGCGTTGGCCGCAGACAGCGGCAACGTATTGGCGGGGCTGATTCGCCACGCAGCAGGTTCAGGGTTGCCGCCCTCGCAGTGGCAGGAGGTACTGGCCAGCTATACCCCCGCCATGCTGCGCGGGACTCGGCCGATGCCGGTGGAGCATGACGCGGCGCCGCTGCCGAAGGCGGGCTGAGCCTACGATTGCGCGCTGGGTTGAGCGCTGGGCCACTCCACCGGTCAGTTCACGGCGACGCCCTGCGGTGCGTTGGCGCCGACGATGAAGTTGCCGTCGGGGCTGGACCCGTCCGCGAGGTTTGCCGCTCCGAGGCTGGTTCCGCCGGAATTCGCCCAGCAGAGCGTCGAACCGGCCGCGGCGAGTCCCTGCGGGCTGTTGAACGACGCTACGTTGCCGGCGCCGGTATTCCCGACGAAAGAGTCGGTTGGATTGGAACCATCAGGGTTCGCCCGGCCGAGCGAGCCGCCGGTGCCGGCAGCAGTCTGGGCCGTCCAGTACAACTGGCCGCCACTTACGGTGACGCCGCTTGGGTTATGGCCGTTGCTGACCGTGTGGATGGCCGTCGGCAGCGACCCGTTGGCCAGGTATGCCCGAGCCAGCGTGGAGTCGCCGTGGTTTGCCCAGTAGATGTAGGCGTTGTCGACCGCGACACCGTAGGGGGAGTTCAAGGCGTTCCCGGACACAAAATTGTACGCCACTGTGGAACCTGGGTTGGCCAGTGTTGCCCGACCGATCTGGTCGTTGGAACTATCGGCCCAGTAGATGTAGCCGCCACTGACCGAAACGGACATCGGGGTGGCTGAGACGCTGGACAGGTCAATCCACTTCGGTTGAGCCTGTTCCCCTGCCAGATCGTCGATCGGGACTCGGCCGATACTGGCGTTGAGCTGATCTGCCCAGTAGACATAGCGGTCGTCGGCCGCGATGCCGCCCAGCATCCCCACCCCGGACGGAAGTGTGTAGGAGTGGTCGGTCCCGGTATTGCCAACGGCGGCCTGACCGATGGACTGCGGGCTGGCCCCACCGTTGGACCAGAACAGGTTGCCACCGGGGGTGTACCTGTAGGTCACCGGATCGGTGGAGGCCTGCTGGTCCGAGTTGGTCACGACGACCTTCGCCGCCAGCGCAGAGGAGTCCGGACTCAACTGCGAGCGACCGGTCGTGCAGGTCACCGTGGTCGGGCTGGTGACCTGCGGATTCCGGCAGTTGGCGGTGCCGATCTTGACGTCCGCGCCGGCCATGAATCCCGTGCCGGTGATGGTCACCGGCGTTCTCCCGAGGAAGGTGCCCTCGGACGGGGAGATAGAGGTCACAGTGGGAGGGACGACGGTGGCGTAGGTGAAGCTTTGCGGAAGGGTTCCGGTTGCCAGGTTGGCCACGGCCGTGACTACGACGTCGCCGACACCGAGCGGATGGGGACCGGTGGTGCAGTTCAGGCTGGATCCGGTCGTCGTAGTCACCTGACAGCCCACCCCACCAATCGTGACGGTGACGTCGGTTGGCACGACCCCGAGGAAATTGCCCGAGATCGCCACTGACTCACCCCCGCCCGGGGTGCCGGTACTCGGTGTGATGCTCAGCGGTTGTGGGGAGGGGCCTGGACCCCAACCTCCGTAGGTGAACGCGCCCGGTAGCGTCGCACTGAGGCCGCCCGGGTTGGTCACCACCAGGTCGGCTGGGCCGACCATGTCCCCGCCAGTGACGCAACTGAGGGACGCCTGCCCACCGATCTGTACCTGTCCACAGATTGCCCCTCCGAGTGAGACTGTGGCGGCGGGGTCGAAACCGGTTCCGCTGACCGTCACCGGTGTACCCCCGGTTGAACTACCGGCTGCTGGGCTTATCGAGGTCAGGGTCGGGGTTTCTACCACGAACGTGAAGCCCCTTGTCAGGACCGCGGACTGGCCGTCGGCTCGGGTGACGACGACATCGACCGGCCCCGCGGAGTGTGGCCGAACCCGGCAGCTGACTGTACTTCCGGCCAGCACAGGGTTCACGCATGGTTGCGCTCCGACCATGACACTTGGGTTCTGTCCGAACGAGGTCCCGGCAACCGTCACCCGGTAGTTACCGCCAGTCGAGCCGAAACTCTCCCCGGCAGCCGTTGTGACGCTGCTGATCGATGGGTTCGGCGGCCCGTAACTGAAGGTGGCGGTGGAGTCGGCCCCCGGCAGGCTGATGCGCTGGCCGTCCGGGTTTGCGACCACAACCGTGGCGGGACCGACGGCAGTGCCCGCGGGTAGTTGACACAGGAGGGTGGATTGGGGGCTGCCTTGGCCGGAGCCGCCGCTGATCTGCGGGCATGGAGAGCCGCCGACAGTAATCTGCGCGTTCTGATCGAAGTAGCCACCTGTGATCGTCAGGATGGTTCCGCCGTTGAGTGGAGCCGTGGTCGGCGTCAATGGGCTCTGGGGGTCGGCCGTAGGGGCGTAGCCAGCGAAGGTGAACCCACGGGCCTTCGTGGCCAGTTTGCCGTCTCCGTTATTCACGACCACGTCCACGACCTGCTCGACCTGGTTGTTACCGGGGGTACAGGTGATCGTCGTGGGGGTGACGTTTCCAGGGGCGATCGAGCACGGTGTGTTCCCGAGCATCACGGTCAGGTTTGAGTCGAAGCCGGCACCGTTGATCGCGATCTGTTGACCTCCCAGGAACAGCGCACTGCCGGGGTTGACGGCGCCGATCGTGGGGGTGGGGGGAGAGTAGTCGTACCCCCCTGTGAGGGTGCCGGATTGGGTGTCCGGGTTGGTGACGGTCACGTCGGCGGGGCCATAGTCGATGGGCCCGGCGGTGTGGACGCCGGTGGTGCAGGTCAGCGAGGTCGGTGAACTGGGCGTCACGTTGGCGCATGGCACACCGCCGATGGTCACCGTGTTAGTCGCCTGTTGGAAACCGGTACCCGAAATCGTCACCAACGTGCCACCGAGAGTGGAGCCGCCAACCGGCGAGACGGTCGTGACTTGCGGGGGAGCCGACAACGCGGACGGTGAAACCACCGGGGCACCAGTATCGGTCATGATGCTGGGATTGATGGTGACGCCGCCGATGGTGGACATGCCGGTGCTGTTGCCGCCGTTCTGGTTCGGACTCCACCAGTACAGCCGTTGGGCATTGGCGGTCAACTGGGCGGTGCCCCCGTCGGCGAACGTCTGCAGTGGATACACGATATTGGTCGGGCCGGAGGCTCCGATAGTCGCTGAACCCAGATAGGTGTTTTCAATTCCTGAGCCGGCCCAGTAGATCTGGCCGTTGGAGATGGACACGTGCTTGGTCATGACGTCGTGGTCGATCTCACCCCCGGAATCGTCGTAGGTGGTGTCTGAGTAGGCGGTGACATTGGCTGGCAAGTAGGTGGCATTTATGTTCTGGCCGTTGAGGTCGGCCCACATCACCTGGCCGGTCCCATCACCATCGGCCCAGTAGATGCCGGAACTATCGGCGGCCAATGATGTGATCCCGCCGGCGACCCCGGTGGTCTGGATGAAGGAGTAGTTGACGTTCTTGCCGTCCATATCGGCTGCGCCGATGGTCTGGGTGCAGGCGAAGTCCTCTGGATCGTTGCAGTTGATCCAGTAGATGCGTCCGCCGCCGGCGGCGATGACGCCGCCATCGAGGCTTGAATTGTCCACGTTCGGGATCAAGTTGTTGTTCGGGTTGGATCCGTCCAGCCCGATGCTGCCGATGGAGGCGGCTGTCGAATCGTCACCGGGCGCAGCATTAATCCAGTAGACGTTGTTGTCGTCGACCGCCAGCGAGGATGGGGCCATCCCAGGCACGGTTGTACAGTTCGGAGCGCCGCCACAATCCGCTGCTGCAAACGTCGGATTGATGCCGGTGCCATCGAGGTTGGATCGTGCGATGGTGGCCGATCCGGTGCTGGTATCCACCCAGTAGAGATAGGAGGCGGCGAGATAGTTGAAGCCGCTAGACACCACGGTGGTTTGACCGTTCAGGTTGGCCACCACAACATCGACGCTGCCGGCCGGATGAGCTGGTGTCACGCAGGTCAGCGAGGTGGCGGTATTGGTCGCCGTGGTCAGCAGGGGGCACGGCAGTCCGCCGAACGTGATCCGTGAGTTTGCGAGGAAGCCGGAGCCCTGCAACGTGACCACGGTACCGCCGGTGGCCGGTCCCACCTGCGGCGAGTTCGCCGAGAATTGGCTGATAGCAGGCGTATCCGCCGCCGACGGTTCGGGTACGACGGCGACGCCGTCCGGGCTGACGGTGTTGGTGATGAAGTTCCGGTCAACGGTCAGCGGAAGATTGTCGTTGAAGAGGCTGCCACTGGACAAATCGGCGCGCTCGACGTTGTTCGTGCCGGTCCAGTAGAGGTACTGCCCGTCGGCGGCGAGGCCGTTTGCCATGCCGAGTCCGCTGATCAAGGAAGTGTTGGTGATGACGGTGAAGATCGTGCCGGGGCTGCCCGGGGTGATCGGGGCAATCCCGATAGACGCCGTCGAGGAGTTCGTGCCGGTCATGGTGGACAGCGACCAGTAGAGGCCACCATCGGTGTTCAACTCACTCACCCAGCCGACAGCCATCGCAGTGAATTCGGCTTGAGTCGAGTCAGGCGAAAAGACTGTGAACAGGGACGTGCTAATGCTACCGGGTCCGTTGCTGGTGTCATCGGCTGCCGGCAACAGCGCGGAGCCGATCTGCCCGGTGCCGGAGTCACCCCAGTAGATGGCGCCGCCACTGACGGCCACTGCGCTCGGGGTATTAAGCCCGGAGATGAACTGGTCCCCCGTCGTCGAGCCAAATCCCGCCTGGCTGCCGTCGGTTAGGTTGAACCGTCCGATCGCGCCGTTGCCGTTGTTCTGGTTCGTGACGTAGATGTACTGGGCGTCCAACGCCAGTTGAGATTCCACCCCCGGGTAGGTAGCGCCCGAAATCCAGTTGTTGTTGAGGTCAGAACCGTCCAGACCTACCCGACCGACTGATCCGTTTCCGGTGATGTAATACACGAATCCACCGCTGGCCACCGGGTTGCTGTCCTCTACTTGCTGGGTGGGGTCGGTGACGCCGGGATTGACGTCTATGTAGTTCGGGTCCGCTTCGCTGCCGTCCAGTTTGGCCCGGCCGAGGTTCCCGATCGTGCCGCCACCGTAGTAGGGCACGGAACCGACGTTGCCATAGAAGAGATGTCGATTGGCGGTGAACGTGTACAGGCCGCTGCCGGTGTCGGATTTCCAGGTGGGATTGGTGACCACCACGTCCGCTGGCCCGGCAGCTTCGCTGACGCCGGTGCTGCAACTCAGTTGGCTGAAGTCGGCGCTGACGCTGGGATTGGCACATTGGGCGCCGCCGATGGTGGCGGTTGCGGCTGGATCGAAGTTCGTCCCTGTGATCGTGACTTGGGTGGACCCGGCAACCGCACCTGACGTCGGACTCACCGACACGACGTTGGGGGTGGCCGCGAGGAAGCTGTAGCTGCCAGCCAGGGTTCCACTGGGATTGCCCGGATTGGTGACCACGACGTCCACTGTCCCGGTGGGGTGGTACCCGGTCGTCTGGCAGGTCAGGGAAGTTTGGTTGCTGATCTCGACGTTGGCGCAGTCCGAGCCGCCGATTTGGACCGTGGTTGCGTCGTAGAAGCCGGTGCCGGCCACGGTGACGGTTGCGCCGCCGAGGTTGGATCCACTGGGCGGCGAGACTCCGGTGACTGTCGGGGTCGGGATGGCTGCCGCCAGTGGTGAGGACCACTGCGAAGTCTGTCCGTTGGTGTTGGTCACCACCACGGGGTACTGACCGACGGCCAGGCCGGGCGTGGTGCAACTGATGGCGGTGGGTGTGATCGCAGGGTCCTCGCAACTCTGGCCACCGATGCTGACTGTTGCGCCCTGGGCGAACCCGCCCCCGGTGAGTTGCAGTGGCGCGCCGCCCAGGGTGGAGACCGAACTTGGGTTCATCCCCGTTACCTGCATGGCGAAAGTGAAACCGTCTGTCAGGGTCCCGAACAGGCCGCTCGGATTGGTCACCGTCACGTCGACGGTGCCAGCCGGATGTGCATGGGTGGCGCAGGTCAGCGACTGCGCCGTGATTGCCCCGACGTCACAGGTGTAGCCGCCGACGGTGACGATCGCGCCCTGCTCGAAGCCAGTGCCGGCCACGGTCACAGTTGTGCCGCCGGTCACCGAGCCCTGGTTCGGCGACGTGGTCAGGACCTGCGGTGCAACCTCAGCGAAGGTGAAGGACTGAGGCAGGGTGTCCGACCGTCCGCTGGCATCGTTCACCGAGACATCGACCGGTCCTGCCGGTTGCGGGCCGGTGGTGGTGCAGGTGATGGAGTTCCCCGACCAGGTTGCATTCACACAGGGGGACCCTCCCACCTTTACCGAGGAGCCCGCTCTGCCGTCGACCAGATCGGATCCGCTGATGGTCACCGGCGTCCCGCCCAAGGTTGACCCAGTGGCGGGACTGATACCTGTCAGCTGGACATCCGGGTCCTGGTAGCCATACCCACCCGGAAGGGTGGACGTGATGCCGTCGGGATTGGTAACCACGACATCAACCGGGCCCGGCCCGTGGCCGCCGGTGACACAAGTCCAGACGCTCGCAATTGCGGCGTCAGGATCTGCCTGGGGCGAGACGTCCGTCGGGTCGGTGCAGGGTATTCCTCCGACCGTGATTGTTGCGCCGTCGACGATCGCGGCGCCGGTAAGGGTTAGCTGCGAACCGCCCATCGTCCACCCGACTGCGGGGGAGACGGAGGTGAGCAGCGGAGTATTCAGGTAGGTGTATCCGGCAGGCAAGGTTGCGTTTCCGGTCGCCTGACTGCCGGATGCGAACTGAAACGTCGTGGCGACTGAGACGTCGAATGGTCCCGGACCACCCGTGGCGGAGTTGAAGTTGTTGCTGCCGGTCGTGCAGGTGAGCGTGTCGGCCTGGACTGCCCCGGTGATCGTGCAGGGTTGACCGGCAATCGAGACGGTGAGGCCAGTCGATTCGGAATTGCCGTAGAAACCGGAACCAGTCACGGTGACAGGCGTATCGCCGGTGACGGGACCGGAATTCGGCTGCACGGCGGTGATGGTGGGTGTCGTATTCGGGTTGAGGGTCAGCGCCTGGCTCAACGTGGTCTGCTTACCGTTCGGGTTCGTGACGACTACGTCTGCCTGCACCCCGACGCCGAAGTTGGGAGCCATCGTGCAAGTGATCGAAGCCGAGGCGATTTGGGTGATGGCGCAGTCGCCTGTCCGGTTGGGACCGCCAGTGCCGTTGTTGTAGTTCAGTGCGACGGTGGCCCCCTGCAGGAAGCCGTTTCCGGTGATGGTCAACGGCACGCCGCCGGTGCTCAGCACTGCGGTTGGACTGATCGATTGGACCACCGGCGGCGCGTAGTTGTAGCTGAAGCCGGCCGGCAATGTCCCGGTCGAGCCGTCCGGGTTGGTCACCACAACGTCAGCCGGTCCCGTCGCGTGGGCGCCGGTGCTGCAGGTCAGCGAGGTCAGCGCGACCACCACCAACCGGGCACACGGGACGCCGCCGATGGTCACCGTGGCTTGTGGGGCGAAATGGGTACCGGTGACGATGACTTGGGTACCACCGGCCACATTTCCTGCCGCAGGGCTGATCTGGGTCACCGTCGGTGGAGACTGCACGAAGGTGTAGCCGGCGGCCAGGTTTGCGGTACCTGCGGGGCCGGGTCCCTGTGGGTTGGTCACCACCACGTCGGCAGGCCCCGGTTGGTGCGCGGAGGTGACGCAGGTCAGCTGGCTGGCCGAGGAGACTATCGGATTGCGACATGCTGACCCGCCGACGGAGATGGTGGTTCCGGGCAGGAACCCGGCGCCGGAGATGGTGACCGGAGTGCCGCCGAGTGCCGACCCGCTGACCGGGGTGATACCGCTGATACTCAGCGTTGGTGGCGGCCCCGACTGGAAGGTGAATGCCTGGGGTAGGAGCCCGGCCTGCGAGCGCGGGTTCGTCACCACGACGTCGGCGGCACCGGCCGGGGCCGCGCCAGTGACGCAGGTGATGGTTGTCCAACTGCCGGTGTAGCGGGGGCAGTCCACTCCGCCGATGGTGACGGTGGCCGCTGGGTCGAATCCGAAGCCGGCGATGGTCACCTCGGTGCCGCCAGCCTCGGATCCGCTGGTTGTCGACAGCGATTTCGGGAAAGGGGTGAGGTCGGTGCCGACACCCTGCAGGTTCTGGACCGCAGCGAGCCAGGTCGTGTTGATCCCGGATCCGTCGGTGGCCGCTCGGCCGATCGAGTTGCTGACTACGTCCACCCAGTAGACGTACCCGCCGTCGACCGTCATCGCCTGCACCGACGGCATACCTGTCAACCAGGTCGCGTTGGCGTTGCTGCCGTCGAGGTTCGCGAGTCCGATGCTGAATTGGCTCTGTCCGTTGACATTGGGATCGGCGGTGTTGGTCCAGTACAGATGACCGCCGTCGACGGCCAGGCCGCGAGGACCGAATGCGTTGTTGATGAAGTTGGGGTTGGCGTTACTTCCGTCGAGGTTGGCGCGACCGATCGTAGTCCCGGCGTTCGCGTTCTCGTTGCTGTCCTGGTTGTTGGTCCAGTAGACGAATTGGTCGTCCACCGCAACGTCCCAACCGCCGTTCACATTCTGGACGTCGGTGTTGGTCTGGACCAGACCCTGGTTGACGTTGCTGCCGTCGAGGTTCGCCACCCCGATAGCGCCACTGGTGGCCCAGAAGATCTGCCCGTCCTGGACAGCTACACCTGTCGGTTGGTAGAGGCCGGTGATGAAACCGGAATTGACACCGCTACCATCCAGATTTGACCGGCCGATTTGGTTGCCGTTCATGTCGGCCCAGTAGAGGTAGGTCCCGTCGGTGGCCACGTCCTGCGCCCAGGAACCGCCGTTCGGGTTGACGTTGACGAAGGAGTTGTTCGGGTTCGACCCTTCGATGTCCGCGCGGCCGAGCCAGGCTGAGTCGCCCAGCGCGCCGGCCCAGAACAGGTGTGCACCCTTGGTGTAGGTGAAACCGGCACTCAGGGTGCCGGTTTCGGCGTTTGACGGGTTGGTGACGACGACGTCGGCGGCCCCGAGAGCGTGGGCTCCGGTCGTGCATCTCAAGGTGGTCGGATTCTTCCATGCGGAGTCTGAGCAGGGTACCCCGCCGACGGTGACGCTGGCGCCCGGAACGAACCCGGTGCCGACGATGGTCACGGTCGTGCCGCCGGCCACAGGACCCGACGGTGGCGATATCGAGGTCACCCGGGGGCCCGCCGGCGACGGGTTCGGGTTGGCCGGGGTGGCCCCGGCGGCCGCCGGGATACCGATCGCCCCGGCCAGGTTGACCCCGGTGGCGCCACCGAAGAACGCGCCGTTGACTTGCGCTCCGGTGAACACCGCGCCGGAAAGGTTGGTGCCGATGAAGTCCGCCCGTTGCAGTAGCGCGTTCGTGAGGTTGACGCCCTGTAGTTGCGCACCTCGCAGATCGCATCTCCGCAGATCCGCGCCAGGGCCGATCAGCACCCCGGTACAGTCACGCAGCGCCAGGGCTGCGGTTGCGGTGATTCGGCCGCCAACCCCGGCTGACCGGGGCCGGGGGCGCAGCAGGGTGTTGAGGTGGGTGGTGGCGACGTGGGTGCGTTCGAAGGATGCGTTCCGATCAGGCCCGTCGTAGTGCTGGGAGGCGCTCAGGACAACGTCCGCGGCGGCACGGAGTTGCCGCAGTTTCACCGGCGTGAGCGGTAGTGTCACGCGTTGAACGGCGGCCGGGACCCGGTTAAAAGCCAGTTGCCCGAAGGTCACCGGTCGATTGGAGTTGGCCGGGAATCCTGTCAGCCGGATCCGGAACTGGTCGTGGTTGCCGGGCAGCGCGATCAGCGCGCGGTTCCAGCGGACAATCGCAGAGATGGCGCGACCGTTGCCGACCAACTTGATATCTGTGACGCGGATTCCAGCCGTGGCAGGCGCGGTCACCTCCCCGCGAGCGCCGACCCGCGACGGCGGGACGGGCCCGGTCGGCGTCCTTGGGGTGGGTTTGGCGGGGGGCTTCGGTGCTGCGGGCTTTGGTGGTGGCGTGGTGGTGGTAGGGCTGGCGGCGGGTGAAGTAGTCCGGGTGGCGACCGTATCCTGGTCCGGCCGTGCGGCCGGACCAGTTGCCGACGGCGACGGTGCCGGCGGGGGAGTTGCAGCTGAGGCCGACGTCAGTGGCGCGAAGATCAGCGCAGCCGCTGCGGTCAGCCCGAGGACGGGCGACATTCGGCGCAGCTGGGTTCGATCGCGGTGACCCGTGCTAGCGGGTCGGATGTCAGGTGCGGGGTTGGTCATGATGCATCCTCTGTCTGTCGGCCGGGCTCAGCCGGAGCCCGAGCCGCCACCCCAGTTGGGCGTCGGGTCTGCGGACTGTCCCCAGCCGGATCCCCACGGCTGGGCCGGGTTGGAGTTCAGCAGCGGTAGGTTCGTGGCGCAGGCCGCGGCGAAGTCGCCGTTGGGATAGTCACCATCGGACTGGCAGAGCTGCTGGTCTGTGGTCGTGTTGGTGATGGGTTGCGGGTAGGCGAGGTTGAACTGTGGCCCCACCGAGTTCGAGGTAAGCCAAGTCTGCACTGCCGGGAAGCTGTCCCAGTTTGCGTAGCCGCACTTGTAGTTCTGTGCCTGCTTGATGGCGCGAATCCTCGGGTTGGTGACGGCGCCGCCGCGATCACCCTGAATCGAGCTAGCCTCCACGACCGACGCCAGGTACATCCGCCAGTTGATGTCGGCCACCAGGAATGACGCATTGCTTGCGGATACCGGATGGCCGCCATTCCACTGCGGTACCTCCACCGAGAACGACTTCGAGGTAGACCCTGCGCAGTGCGATTGCGATTTCAGATTGGCAGGAAGATTCGGGCCGACGTACTGCTGATAGTCCGCCACTAGTTGCTGGTAGGTCGGCGTGGCGGGCAGCGGAACGTTGCCGGTGACTGTGCTGGCGCTGTCGGAACCGTCCGTGCTGTTGCCAAGGGTGACGGTTCCCTGCGGGTCGAACACGGGGGCCGGAACCGTGGTCGGGTCGGTGGCGACACCCAAGGTGTCGGCCAGATGGCCCGGGTCGACGGAAACCGCAGCGCCAGACCCGCCGGCCGCGTTGGCGAGTTCGTTCGGGTCCCACGGCACGTTCAGGTACATGTTGGTCGAGTACTGCCAAGACGGGTTCGGCCAGGTGTTCTGCGGCGCCGCCGGCGGGGCATATTGGGCAGGTGCGGGCGCCGCATATTGAGGATTGGCGAAGTGGATCGGGATTGTCGTTGCCAGGATGTTGATGGTCTCGGAGTGCTCGCCGAACAACCACCAGTGCAACGTGCCGGAGACATTCACATGCAACTCTCCATCGGATCCGGTGGCCACCGGAGTCCCGGAGACGGGGACGATCGGCTGGCTGCAGTCGGCCTGTTGGTTGGACGGGCGGACGTAGCACAACGTGACATTGGCGGTGATCCCCGCGATCCACAGGTTTATCCCAGCGCTGAAGGAGGCGCCCATCGAGGTGACGATGTTCTGGGAGGCGCCATTGACCATCATCGGGCCGTAGTCGAACCAGGCACTGGCCGATCCGGTGAATACCAACACTTTTACGCTGGCGCTGAGCGACATGTCCAACGAACCAAAGTAGGGCGCGGCGTTGTCAGGCATCTCCCAGTCACATTCGAAGCCGAACGCGATGTTCTCGGTGAAGATTCCGAAGAGGTCTTCATTCTGGGTGGCGTTGAGTCTGACCTTTGCGTGCGCGTTCCCGACGCCGGGAGCGGTACCCGCCTCGATGTCGATGTCTCCGGAGGCCTGGATTTGGATGGCCCCCCAGATATTGATGCCGCCACTGAACTGCAGGTCGAACTTCTGGGTCGGGTAGTCGGCGAAGGTCAGATCGATGACGGTGTTCTGGACATCGATACCGGCAAGTGAGAATGACCCGACGTTGATGGTCAACGAACCACTGAACAGGGCGCCTGGTCCGGTGGAGAACTCGCCATTGATCTTCGTCGGCGTGCCCAGGATCGCGCCGTCAAAGTCGAACGCGTAGCCCGAACTCGGCAATGCGGTGGTCTCTACCGCGCAGCCGTTCGGCGCGAAGTACATTTGCACGAAATTCGCTTCAATTACGTCGAACCAACTGATCGCGAGCGTCTGCTGGGCAGGGTTCGGGTTGCCGATCTGGATGGCGTAGCAGGGCGAGGTCTCGGACAACTGGAATGCGAAACTGATGTCGGTGTTGGGCTGCAGGCCGATGTCCTCGGTGATCTTGCCGAAGGTGGAACTGTTGTTGTCCGGGGTCAGCACATTGGCGCTGACGCCGACGAAGTCGTCCTTGGGCTCCCCGCCGACGGACGCCATCACCTTGAACGCCTCGAGGTCAAATCCGTCAAAGCCGAAGGCGTCATTGATGACCGTGCCGTTGCCGATCTCCGCAGACATCGTGATCGCACCGGACGAGGGGGCGTACATCAGACTGCCGCTGACCGGTACCGTGCCCGGCGCCACGGCGTTCTGGACCGTCGCGGTAGTGCTGGTCGGGTCGGTCCCTGGTGAGCCCGGTGTCTTGAGTTGCGCGGCCAGGTTGACGCCGAAACTCCACGCACCGTTGACCTTGCCCACGACCACCCCCGCGCTCTGCATCTGCAGGCTGGTGGCGGAGGTGGCATCACCGACGATGTAGCTCGTCTCCGGCAGGCTCGCCGTCAGGCTGGCTGAGGAGGTCGCCCCGCCCAGCGTCAGTTCCGCGAGCACGTTGTCCATCTGCGGGGTGCTGAGGAAGTTTTGCACCGCGGCTGGCAAGGTGAAATTGCCGAGCACCGTGGCCTGTTGCGGGTTGACGATGGTTTGGGTGTTGTTGATGGTGACGGTCGTCGGGTAGGACGAGTAGATGAACGTGGTGTCATTGCTGAAACTGCCCATCGAGCCGGGAATCTCGGTGTTCGCCTGGCCCTGCGCGACTGCGGCGGACAGGCAATAGCCGGTGTTATCTGCGGCGTCGGGGAAACTTGTGTTGTAGACGCCGGTGGCGGTTCCGGTGAACCCGTTGCCGGCATTGTAGGTCGCTGTGAACCCGAAGATGTTGTTGCGATTTGCCAGCGACGGGTCGCTCATGCAGGGATTTCCGACCAGTTCGGGTGCGTTCTGGGCGTTGTCGGTCGCGAAGAACGTGATATCCGAGAGGTTCAGGGTCTTGGGCCCGAACGCGGTGTTCTGGATCGCGGCTTGCAGGTTGAACGACCCGTCGGTGATATTAGCGTTGGCGGTGGCGTCGATCGGTAGGACCTTGCCGAACAAGGTGGCAGATCCGGTGACATCCAACTGCAGTTGCAGCGTCTTGTTCTGGCAGGCATCCCGGGCGTTCTGCGGGAGTTGCGCGACGTTGTTGCAGTAGATGCCGACGTGCCCGGTGGCGGTGTTGACGGTCAGGCCGAGTTTGGTCAGGGTGGCCGGACCGATCACTGCCTGGCCGAAGACGTCGATCGCCAGCACGCTCGGGTTGCGGCCAACCTTGGTCATCGAGATCGACCCGCCGAGATTGTCCAGGTTCAGGTAGGTCAGCGCGATGCTTTCGCTGGATTGCACCGTCAGCGACCAGTTGTGGAAATCGGTGAGCTGGCCGGTGACGGAGAAGTTGTGGTTCTGGCCGCCGATCACGGCGATCCCGGTGGCATTTGCGGCCAGTCCGCTGTTTGTCCAGGTGAGGCTGGCATTCTGCAGCGAGAAGCCGCCGTACAGGGGGAAGGCCGCATGCTTGGTGACCATCTCCATCGAGGCGTCGTAGGCGACTCCTTGACCTACGGCGCGGGAGACGGTGCCGGCGCCGCTGAAGACTGCGGTGGAGCCGTCGGACCCGGTCAGTGGCCACATGTTGGCGCCGCTGACATACAGGTTGAAACTGCCATCGGTGTTGACCTGACCGGTGACGGCGGCCGACCCCTGGTCGGGGCCGGTGGCGTACGCGGTGAGTTGCGCGGCATAGCCGCTGCCCCCCGGCGCTGGAATCACGATCAACTGCGACAGCTGCGGTGCCTGGTTCGTCAACGCCCAGCCCTTCGGCAGCGGCAGGTACGGCAGCGTCGACAGACTGATGGTGCCGGTCAGGCTGCCCAACGTGCTCCCGGCGAATGGGATGACGAATGCCGCCAACCCGCCCGTGCCGCTAGAGAACGGAATGGTCGTCAGCCCGGCCGGCACGGCCGGATCCTGCGGTAGCTGCAGAACGCCTGAGTTGACGGTGAGCCCGGATGCCGTGATCGTGCCGGCGAGTTGGGTGAGTCCGATACCGCCGGCCTGGGCCTGACCTCCGGAGAAGGTGATGGTGGCGCCGGCCGCAGTGCAGGTGGTACCGCTGACGGAGACCGTACCCAGAGTCAGGTTTGCGGACGCGAACTGCACTGATGGCAGGTTGGCTGCCCTGGCCGCGGTGTACATCGCGCAGAATGCGGTCGTACTGGGGCTGGCGGCAGCGGTGCGGTTGCGGGCTTTAGACGCCGACGTCGCCCCCGCAGGCGAGGTGGGTTTCGCGGTGGCCGCGGAAAGTGTCGCCGGTTTCGGCCGCGGCAATTTCGGGACAATCATCTCTGACCCCCCGGCGATGGTCCGGTTGCCCGTCTTGGCGATGGCGGAGAGGACAACTGAGCGTGTCAGACCGCGGGGCAGGATGAAGGTGAGTTGCCGGCCACGGTCGGTCGCCTTGGCTCCAGCCAGCAGCGAACTTGCCTCGCCATGCCCGCGCCAGGCGATCCGCAAATCACGGGCGTTACCCGCAGGGCCGGGCACTGCCACTCGGAGCGTGACCCGGTCCCCCGGCCGGGCGAACGTACGACCCGCGCCATTGATGACAAGCGAGGCCCCGGGTTGCACCACGGTGCCCTGTCGGACTGAGCGATCGGCACGACCCGGGAATTTCGGTTCGCGCCACTTCGTGGTACCAAGTCGGGCATCGACCTTTGGGGTGAAGGGGAATACTGTGACCTTGACCTGCCTGCGCACCTCGGCACCAGCCGCCTTGACGACAAGCTGGAAGTTCAACTCGGTGGGCCGTCTGACCGCCGGTGGAGTGAAGGCAACCGAGTTGCCTGGATGAGGAGTAGTGCCATGTGGCGTCTGGTCCCAGGCGACCCGGGCGCACGCCCGTGGCGGACAGACCTGGGTCCAATTGAACGAGTACTTCTGTTTCGCCAGCCCGGCGACCGAAGACACGAGCATTCCCTTGGAACCGGCAGCCGCGCGATCGTGGACCCGTGCGCTCGAACCGGCCGTCGACACCTGAAGGAGAGGATCCCAAGAGTCCGTTGCGGTCACCCTGTTCGAGGATCGGGTGCCGCGAACCCCGGCCCACGATGCCACCACTGCGAGTCGCTGGGATGCTTGCCTATTGGAGGTGGCATTGCTGGCCAGCACGACCTCGATCGGCGGCGGGGCCCGGTGCGAGGCGATGACTCCGGTGCGGGTGCACACTCCCGCTGTCGAGCACCGCCACCCGACGGCGGAACCGAACCGGAGAATCGAGGCGTGTGCTGGCGGTTGGATTCGCAACTGGGCGCCGACGACAGGCTGGCGGCCCCCGTTGTTGACGGCGATCCGGTAGAGCCCGATCCCGCCCAGCCGCGAGCGTCCCAAATGATTTACTTTGACGATCATATTTCCGGGGCCGGTGACAACTTTTGCCGGCCGGGTGGGAGTTGTGGTCGGCTTGGACAGCAGGTGCTCGGTCTCGACATGAGTTGTCGGCTGGACCCGAGCGGCGCCGGTGACGGCCATCTGCCAGCGAAAGCGGTGCCCGCTGTCGAGTGGCTTCAGACCGGTTGTCGCGGCTGGCGGCACGCGGTAGCTGAGTTCCAGCGACGGTGCGGAATCGCCGGGCGCGAAGGCGGGTGTGCGGTATGTGCAGCGTGTCGCGGCCAGTCCGGGCGGGCAGTTCCAGCCAGCCCCGCGGGCCGACACATTCCTGGCTATCCGCGCAGGGAGTACGTTGCCTAGCGATAGTTGGATCGCACCACGGCTCTCGGATCCGCCCAGGTTGAACACATTGATACGGCGGTCCTGCCGAGCCCCCAAGGCGGACAGTTGCTGGCCGCCGGAATGCACGAACAATGCGTCCTTGACAGCGCGCTGGATGTGGACAGTGAACTGTGTCGACCCCGCCGTCGCGTTGTCGCCGTCGAGCAGTGCGACCGAGATCGGGTAGTCCCCCTCCCGAACAGTGCGGTCCGCTGTCACCGCGACAGCGGACACTGCGAACTTGCCAGAAGCAAGTGGTGCACCTAGCTGGCAGATGGTTCGCTCAGGTGAGCGGGCGCAGGACGTCACCTTGTTCACCTCGCTGCCCGCAACCGTTCTCGGCAAGCCCGACGTTGCGAGGCTCATCCCGGCTGGCAAGCCGGTGAACGCCAGTCGCGCCGCTGGGACTCGGTGCAGACCTGCTGTCATTTCGGCGCCCCAGATGGCCGTGCCGCCTGGCGTGACCGACACTCGCCAATGGGCGGCGGGACCACCACCTAGTCCGGCGGCATTCTCGCCCCACTTGGCCGAACCCAGTCGCGCCGGTACCTCTGGCAGTTCAGCTGAGCGCGCCGTGCTCGCGATGGCCGACTGAGCCTGCCCGATCGCCCCGGTAGCGCCGACTACCGTCGCCAAGCAGGTGGCCAACACCCGGACGACCCCACGCTGAACCATTGCTGGCATTAGTCACTCCTCCACGCGCACCGGTTGCCTTGGCAACCCTTGTCTCGCCCCATCCGGGCGGCTGACCACAGAAGAGTGAACAGGCATGTTTATTATGCATAGGGGTGAGGAGTATGGCCATTGCAGATGGTGTCCAATGTCCGGACGGACCACTGGTGGCGGCCATTGGTACTAGTGGCGCGGAATTCCGATTGCCCAGGGTCACCGGGCGATGGGGCTGGTAGGCCGACACAGGCGGCATTCGATGCTGATTCGGGTCCGGTCTGCCGACTATTCTTAGGTCCATGAATACCGTGATCGTGGGATATCTGGACACACCCGAGGGCAACGCGGCGCTGCGGGCCGCCTCCCAGGAGGCTAAGACCAGAGCTGCCCAGTTGATCGTGGTGCACTCCAGTCGCGGCGGGGTGATGCTCGACGGGGGCGAAGCGGTGGCCCTGAAGAGCGCCCTGACCGAGGTGAAGGACGACCTCGACGCCCACGGCGTCCCGTTCCAAATCCGAAACCTGGTGCGGGGGAAGGAGCCTGCCGAGGATCTGCTGGAGATGGTCGGCGAATATTCGGCTGAGCTGATCGTTTTGGGTAATCCGCAGCGTTCACCGGTCGGCAAACTCATCCTGGGAAGCCAGCTCCAGCGGGTATTGATGCATGCGCCGTGTCCGGTCCTCGTTGTCAGGGCAAGCCACGAGTAGCGACTTCCGGCAGCCAGTCGTCGACCCGCCCCGAGAGGTCGCGAGTACGAGGGGGCAGAGCGCCCTAGGTGCAGTGCTGGTCGCCGGCTCCGCCTTGGGATTTGCGGTAATGCCAATTTTGGGCAAGACCGCCTACGCGCACGGCGTTGCCCCATTTGCATTGCTGGCGTGGCGGTTTCTGATTGCCGCAGCGTTGCTGTGGCTGTTGCTCGCGGTCCGGAGCCGGGTGACATCCGTTGCCATGCTGCCCTTGCCGCGGGAATCGCTGGGCCTGCTGTTGTTGGGTGGCCTACTGCTGGCTTTCGAGGTAGCTCTGTATTTTCTTGGCCTGCAGTACATCAGTGCGGGGCTGGCAGAGGTGCTGCTATTCCTGTTTCCGGCGTGGGTGGTGGTGGCGGTCGCGGTGGGAAGAAGGCGAGTGCCCTCGATCGTCACGTTGGTCTGCACCGCCGTCGCCGTCGCGGGTGCCGCCCTGACGATCGGTGCCTACACCAGCGGCAGTCAGGTAGACGACCGCACGCTGGCCGGTATTGCGATGCTGCTGGGCGCCTCTGTCTGCTATGCCGCCTACGTGCTGATCGCCGCCAACCTGGTGCAACGAGTGGGAAGTCTGCGCGCGACGACGTTGATTGTGAGTGGCGCAGCAGCATCCTTTGGCGTGGTTGCGCTCTTGACGGGGGCTGCCGGCCCGTCGGACCCGGCCAGCTACGGAGTTGCGGTTGCGATGGCCGTGGTTTCGACGGTGGCCGCATTCGGTCTGCTCAGCGCCGGACTGAGTCATCTGAGCGCGTCCCATGCGTCCGTGGTGGCAACCCTGGAGCCGGTGCTCGCGGTTGTGCTGGGGGCACTGGTGCTTGCGGAGCGGGTGGCGCCGTTTCAGGTGGTCGGGATGGTGATGGTATTGGCCGCGGTTGCCCTGATTTTGTGGCGAGATGGCGAGACCGGACAGGTTGACCGGGAACCCGGCCGACAGCTGGAATAGCAGCCCCGTGGCGATTCAGGTGGGTCAGTCGCCACGGAATACCCGGGGATGTGACATCGTTGTAGCAGTGGGACAGCCTTGACAGCTCGTCCTTCGTCATGCCCAGAGCAATGTTGACTGTATCGATCTGCCAATGCATCCGCTTCATCCTGCATTGACTTCTGTCACAGGTGCACTGGGCGCCCAGTGCAGATCACGTACGGATTCCGCCACACCGGACAGGAATCCGCCACTCTCGTACGGAAGGTCGTCAGTGCCCAGCAGCAAGAGGTCAGCCACCAGTCCCTCGACCACTACCACGCCCACGGGCAAGGCGGCCGCCGCGAAGAAGGCGCCTGCGGCTGGGAAGGCGGCCACCAAGGGGGCCGCAACCAAGAAGGCGACCGCCAAGAAGGCCCCGGCCGCAAAGGCGGGCGCGGCCAAGAAAGCTCCGGTCAAGAAGGCCCCGGCCGCGAAGTCGACCGCCACCAAGAAGGCCCCGGCCGCGAAGTCGACCGCCACTAAGAAGTCTCCGGCCAAGAAGTCGACCGCAACCAAGAAAGCCTCGGCTAAGTCACCGACTGCCAAGAAGGCGTCGGCGAAGGCGACGACGGGCAACCTGACGGTCGCGACTGCGGCCGCGGGGTCGGAGGATGTGGTGCTGGAGGTCGTCGAAACGGAGGGGGTTGTGGTCGTCGACCTCGCCGCCGCGGCGGTGCTGGAGGAGCAACTCGAGGAGGAGTTGGCTGAGGATCTCAAGGAGGTCGTCGTTGCCGAACCGGTCAAGCCGAAGGCGGCGGAGGCCGAGGGGACCGAGGAGTTGGTCATCTCCGACGTCGACGACACCGATGAGCCCGTGCAGCAGGTGCACCAGGCAGGCGCCACCGCGGACCCAGTCAAGGATTACCTGAAGCAGATCGGACGAGTGCCCCTGCTGAACGCCGAAATGGAGGTGGAACTCGCCAAGCGAATTGAGGCCGGTCTCTTTGCCGAGGAGAAGTTGGCTGCTGGCGTCGACGATAACGAGATGCGGCTGGACCTTGAGTGGATCGCCGCAGACGGTCACGCGGCCAAGCGGCACCTGCTGGAGGCCAACCTGCGATTGGTGGTGTCGCTGGCCAAGCGCTACACCGGGCGCGGCATGCTCTTCTTGGACCTGATCCAGGAGGGGAACCTGGGCCTCATCCGGGCGGTCGAGAAGTTCGATTACACCAAGGGTTACAAGTTCTCCACCTACGCCACCTGGTGGATCAGGCAGGCGATCACCCGGGCGATGGCTGATCAGGCCAGAACCATCCGGATCCCGGTGCACATGGTTGAGGTGATTAACAAACTCGCCCGAGTCCAGCGGCAGATGACCCAGGACCTAGGTCGGGACGCCACTCCTGAGGAGCTGGCCAAGGAACTCGACATGACCCCGGAAAAGGTCATCGAGGTACAGAAGTACGGCCGGGAACCCATCTCCCTGCACACGCCGCTGGGTGAAGATGGCGACAGCGAGTTCGGTGATCTGATCGAGGACTCTGAGGCGATCGTGCCCGCCGACGCGGTGAGTTTCACGCTGCTGCAGGAGCAGTTGCAGGGCGTGTTGGAGACCTTGAGTGAACGAGAGGCCGGCGTCGTGAAAATGCGGTTCGGTTTGACCGACGGACAGCCCAAGACGTTGGACGAGATAGGCAAGGTCTACGGAGTCACCCGGGAGCGGATCCGCCAGATCGAGTCCAAGACGATGTCGAAACTGCGCCACCCCAGTCGTTCCCAAGTGCTCCGCGACTACCTGGACTGACCCGCTCGTCGGCGGCGGACCGACTGCGGATCACAGGGCGGGCGTTGTGGTTGCCGAGGTCGGTGACCCTGCTGCCGGGTCGGCTTGGGCGGCCAGCTTGCGCTCGCCACGGCGGTAGGCGACCAGCAGGATAATCGCCAGCAATGGCTGAAGGATGTCAGACGGGATTGCCCAGACATTGCTGGTGGCCGTGTTGTCATGGGCGTAGTACTGCATTATGTGTCCGATTGCGTCGCCCCAATAGGAGATGGCGAGCACCACTACCGCCGCGGTGAGCCAGCCGTCCCGACGGGCCTTCCAGGCGCAACCAACGCCCAGCACCCCAATCGCGATATCAGCCCAGCCGACCTCCCATTGGAACATCGATGGGGCGTAGCCGATGCTCTCGGCGATCGCGCCAGCGGTAGGTCCGAGGTGTAGCAGGCCGCCGAACAGAGCCCACGCGCCCAGCCAGACCATCACCCAAAGCAGCGCAAGTTCGACGACCCGATGTCCCGTTCGACGGTTCGGCTTTCGGTCCAGCAGAACGTGAATTCCCCAACCGATGACCAGAAGCACCAGCGGTGCCAGGAAGAACGGCACTGTCCACTCCTCTTCACGATTTCACTTACCCCTGTCACCCAGCCTAGCGGCGTTGTTGGACGGGGGGTTGTGAACGGCCGTCGCGGGTGGCCCTTGATGTGCGACGATTCCGGGCGTGACCACATTTCTCTACCGGCTCTCGCGATGGTGTGCCGAGCACGCCTGGCTGGTGGTGATCATCTGGATTGTCGTGCTGCTCGGATTGGGCGGGCTGAACAGGGTGCTCGGCGGCAATCCGCCGAGCAGTTACGTGCTCTCGGGCACCGATAGTGCTGCCGCCCAGCAGTTGCTCGGCCAAGCCTTCCCCGGCTCTGCCGCGGACGCCAGCCCGATCCTGCTGCACAACGACGCGCTCGATTTCGGTGCGGGGCCCGGCGCAAAACAGGTGAACTCAGTCCGCGATGCCTTGCAGCAGAATTCTTCGGTGACCGTCGTCACGACCCCGAAGGACGTGCCCGGGCAGTTGTCGGCGGATCATCACACCGCGATGATCAACGTCACCGTGAACGAGCGCGATGCCGCAAAGGTGGAAGTTGGGCAGGAACTGCTCGCCACGGCTGAGAAACAGACTGAGGGCACGGCCACCCAGGTCGCGCTTGGCGGCTTCCTGGGCAGACAGGTGTCCAGCCCCAGTACCCATGAGTCGGAGATTCTGGGTCTGCTGGCAGCGGTGCTGGTGCTGTTCTTCACGTTGCGTAGGTTCCTGGCGACGATAATCCCGTTGGCCAACGCGATCCTGGCGGTCGGTATCGGACTGTCGATCGTCCACCTACTGAACCGGATCGTCTTCATCCCAGATGTCGCCCCGACGCTGGGGACGATGCTGGGACTCGGTGTCGGCATCGACTACGCCCTCTTCCTGGTCACGCGGCATCGACAGCTACTGCGACGGGGATTCTCGGTGCCGGACGCGGTCGGGCGTACCTCTGGCACCGCTGGCGCGGGGATGATTTTCGCCGGCTGCACGCTGATCGCTGCCGTTTGCGGGCTGGCGCTGACCGGCCTGAGCTTTCTGGCGTGGTTGGGTTATGCCGCCGCAATTGTTGTGGCGGTCGCGGTGCTGGCATCCGTGACGTTCGTACCCGCGATGCTTGGGTTGTCCGGCCACCGCGTGATGCGCAAGGCGGATCGTGGCGCCGACACCGGCGATAGCGGGGAATTGGACAGGACGCGTTGGGCCAAACTTGCCAACGCCGTGACTGCCCGGCCCTGGCTGTTCGCGGTCGGTTCCACGCTGGTGTTGCTGCTGATGGCGGCACCTACCCTGACGCTGACCCTCGGCCACACAGACGCCAGCATTCTGCCGAAGGACACAACCGCCCGACAGGCTTATGACCTCACCTCGGAGGCGTTCGGTCCGGGCGCCACTGCGCCGCTGGCCATTGTCACCAGCATGTATGCCCCCGCCGAGGCGCCGGCCGCGGACAACCCCGACCAGCCCGCCACCACCAACGCCGACTCCACCGGTGGCGATCCCAGGACGAAAGACCCGCGACTCGTCGCGCTGCGGGCGTCGTTGTTGGCAACGCCGGGAATCGTCGCCGCTGACCCGGCCGTGGTGAGCACCGACGGTGGCGTGTCGATCATCCGAGTGACCCCGGAGTGGAGTGGTGCGGATCCCCGCACCGAGGAATTGGTCAAGCAGTTGCGGACCGAGGTGTTGCCGGCGGCGGAGGCCGGTCAGGGGATGTCCGCGCATGTGGGGGGTGTCACAGCGGCGACGACTGATCTGAGCGAATTGATCGCCCAACGCACCCCCTGGTTCATCCTCGGGGTGGTCTCGCTCTCGTTCGTGCTGCTGATGGTGGCCTACCGGTCGCTGCTGATCCCCTTCAAAGCCGCGCTGATGAACCTGATCTCGATCGCTGCCGCCTATGGGGTGGTGACGGCGGTGTTCCAATGGGGCTGGGGGGCAGAGGCCATCGGGCTGGAGGGTCCGATACCGATCGAGTCATATGTGCCGATGATGATGTTCGCAGTCCTCTTCGGCCTCTCGATGGACTACGAGGTGTTCCTGTTGACCGCGTTCCGGGAACACTGGGAGCGCACGGGCGACATGACGGTCTCGGTTCGGCGGGGACTAGCTGACACCGGCAAGGTGGTGACGTCGGCAGCATTGATTATGTGTGTTGTGTTCGGCAGTTTCGTGTTGTCGGATAACGCGATCGTGAAGATGTTCGGGATTGGCTTGGCGACCGCGGTGTTTGTGGATGCCACGATCGTGAGGTGTCTGCTCGTTCCCGCGATCATGGTGCTGGCGCAGAAGGGGACCTGGTGGCTACCGGGGTGGCTCGACCGGCTGCTCCCGCAGATGCACGTCGAAGGTGACCCGGCGGCACTGGACGCGGTGGCGATCATGGCCGAGTCAACCGAGCCCCGCGGTCGCCGCAGTCCCCGGGCCCCCGCGCTCTGGGCCGCAGTTGGCGTGGTGGCAGCCTGCGCCTCCGCCTTTGTGATCGCCGGCCCGGAGGCGGCCCTGTTGCCGGCCGCAGCGCTTTCAGCGGTCTGCGGCGGGTTGATTGCGGTGCTGCCGTTGAAGAGACGCGAAGTGGATTGGGGCGCCTTGCCGCGGGCGCTGAGTTTCGTCGCAGGTGCGGCTCTGATGGCATTCGTCGCCGGAATTGTCAGCGCGGCCGGCGCGCCCGATCGGACCAACGGTTGGCTGCTCGCTTGGTCGGTCGCGATCACTGGTGTTCTCATCCTGGTCGCGGGCGCTCGATCCATCTGGATCCCGGCCGCTTTCGGTGGTATCGCGCTAGTGGTGGCCCGAATGGCAGTGGTTCCTGACGCGGTGGCTGCGCTGTCAGGGCAGGGTGTGGGTGTGAGCCAGATCCTCTCCGCAGCGTTGCTGCCGGGGCTGTTGGCGCTGTTGGTGGCGACGGTCGGTCGTACGTTCAGTGCGGATCGGCGGCGCGGCCATCGGGGGTCGCCGACCTCGGCCGCGCCACCGGTGCTGCCGCCGGCAGCGCCCCAGGCGTCGACTTCTGTCGCTCTCCGCCCGGCCGTCGGAGCGACCTCCAGTCGGCTCTCGAGTGTCGGTTTGGCGGAGCCGAGCGAAGGTCCGCCGCCGACGGGTGACCCTTACCAACGGTTCCGGCCACCGCCGGATTCGGCTGGCGGCGAAGGGGAGAACGTCGGCGGCGAGCCCAGCGGCGACTCCGTCGGCGGTCGGTCATGAGGTCGCGTCCCTGGCGGATAGCCGGTCGGCTCATCGCTGCCCCACTGGTTGCTTCCCTGCTGGTCCCGGCGGTTACCGCGCCAGCCTCGGCAAGGTCGGCGGCTGATCCGGCGGTGGATCCGCCAGCAGCCAGGTTGGTCAACGACGAATTGGTCGTGGCCGATCTGGGCCCGTCTGGGTTACCGACGTCGGCCACTCTGATCGACCGGCTCTCGGCGACGGGACTCCCGGAGAAGACCTACAAGAATCCGACGTCGACGACCGACATCACCTACGTCGGTCAGCGCGGCAGCCCGAAGACCACCGGATCCGACGCTCTCGTCACGGTCGGGGGCCCGATCGGATCCGTGACCACGCAGGCAACGTTCGGCAAGCCGTTGCCGGTGGCCCTGCATGCGGAGTACCAGCGGGCTGGCCAGGCTGTGGCACCCGAAGCGGTGACCGGGGGCGCTGGTGAGATGCAGGTCACCTATACCGTCACCAACACGACGGTGAAAGACCAGACCATCACCTACCAAGACGCCCAGGGAGTTGAACACTCGGAGAAGAAGCCGGTGTTCGCTCCGTTCGCCGGCACGTTGCGGATCGTGCTGGCGCCCGGCCAACGGTTGCTCTCGGCACCAGGAGCCGTGCTCGAGACAACCAGGGAAGGACGCTCCCAGGCCACCTGGAACCTGGTGCTCTATCCGCCCCTCGGTGACTACACGCAGCGCTATCAGCTGCGGATTGCCGCCGATTCTCTGCAGGTTCCGCCGGTGCGGATGGAGGTCGTGCCGGTCACCTCAAGTGAGGATGCTGCAGTCGGGTTCTCCACCGGAATGCTGGATGACACGCTGAAGGGGAACAGAAGCCTGGCCGACGGGCTGGGCGACATCGACGAGTCCACCTTGAAGATCGCCCAGGGGACAGCTCAGCTGACTGCTGGCTTGCTGACCTTGCAGGACAGTTCCCAGCAGTTGGCCACTGGCCTGAATGCCGCCCAACAGGGCTCCTCCAGCCTGACCAGTGGACTCTCCGGGCTCAGCGACGGACTGACTCAACTCACCGCCGGCCTGGACACCTTGGCGGGTCCCAAAGGTCTACCGGTTGCGGTCGAGACGTCGGCGGCATTGGCCGAGGCAGTTCGCAAGATCGCCGCGGTCATCGGATCGCCGAGTGACCCCGTGGTAAACCCGCTGCCCCCCGGTGCCACCTTGTATCAAGTGGCACGCGCGACGGCGGCAGGCAGCGCTGAACTGGATGCGAAACTGCGCGAGTTAGCCGATGCGCTCACCGCCGTCGCTGCCACCGAGATGGCCGAGGTCAGCGCCGCCGCCGCTACTGTCGTGGCCAAGAGTTTCGCAGCCAATGCGAGTCTGATCGCGGGGATGACGCAGCTGTGCGCTGTCTTGCCACCGCCGCCTGGCTGCAGCGACCTCCAGCAGGCGATGCAACTGGTGGCCGATGCTGGCGCCGCCGGGATGACGGCTGCCCAAAGCAACGGCGTCGCCACCGCCAAGGTTCAGTTCTTCGCCGCCGGTGCGACTCAGGCGGCGGACGGGGCGATGTTGATCAACACCGCTGTCGTCGGGATTCAGGATGGCCTGGCCCAGGTCTCGGCGGCGCTGCAAAGCGGCAATCCGCAGGCCCCAGGTGTTTACGAGGGGTTGATTGCGCTGACGGCCGGGCTCACCGTGGCCGCGGTGACAGCCGAGAGGTTGGCCGTCGGCGCGCAACAGTCCACCACGGGTGCCGAACAGTTGACTTCGGGGTCCGGCGAGCTCACCGACAGTCTCGGCGACGCCAGCAGCGGGGCGCAACAGTTGACCGACGGCACCGGTCAGTTGGCGCAGGGTAGCTCCGACGTGTCCCAGGGGGCCTCCGAACTTCAACAGCAGGGCACCTCGAAGATCTACACCCAAGTGGTGGAATCCTCCAAACAACCCGCATTTGCGCGTGCCTACCTGGTGGCGACAGACAAGCGCACCACCGACGCGATGCCCTACGGAGCTCCTGCGGGTGCCACCGGCCGGGTCGCCTACGTTTACCAGCTGGCGAGCGAGCCGCAGCAGGAGTCGGTCAATTGGGGCCTGATCGGAGCCCTCGCGCTGGTTCTCGTCGCGGTCGCCTACCTCGGCTGGCGACGTGTCAGCGGTGTTGCGACGGCGTCCGGGGCAGTTGGGGCGCCAGCGGCCCTCGTCACCGGGGCGGGGGCGAGCCCGGCAGTTGACGGCGAATTGGTGCCCACCCCGGTTCCGGGTACCGAGGACGTTCCAGCCGACAACGCTGACGGACAGCTCGGTGCGTCACCCCAGACTCCATCGCCCGAGACTCCCTCGGCCCCTGACGGCCCTGAAGATCCGGACGACATGATCGGGCCGGTGCAGGTCGACGGCAAGTAGCGCCCGAGCAGCCGGGTATAGCCTTGCGGCATGGTTGACAACGAAACGAGCCAGCAAGACTCAGACGCTTCGAAAGAAACACCGGTGGACCCCGAGAACCTCGACCCCAGGGAGCAGATGAGGGAGGCGCTGGCGAAGAAGAATGCCAAGGCGCACGCTGGTCAGGCTCATCTGGAGGGCTCCGCCAAGGCCGGCGGAGAACACGCCAAGGCTGGCGGTAGCCGCCAGTTCCGCCGCAAGAGCGGGGGCTGACCGGCGACTGAGTGGGTGAGTGGCGCCGGCGCAGGGCACAGCGGCCGGGGGCAGCTCAGCGGAGGATGACGGCTGCCACCCAGCCGGCCGTGATGAAGAGCGCGCCCGCGAGTTCGATCAGCGAGGAGAGTCCGGCCGCCTTCATCGCGGTCCAGGTGGTGGGCCAGGCCCGTGCAACTGACCGCAACCGGAGCAGTTCGGCGAGAAATATCCCGGCGATGAATCCCACGATGATTCCTACCACCGGAATCACGAAGAATCCCACGACGCCCACGACGCCGCCGACGATCAGAACCCAGGACGGAACCCCGTCCTCCTTGAGCCAGCGTGCCGGTATCAGGTACTTCAGCCCTGTGGTCAGGGCGAGCAGCAACACCGCGACGACGACTGCCGCCCAGCCGGGGGTGCCGCCTGTGACCACCCCCCACAAGGCGACCGCACCCGCACAGAGCAGGGTGCCCGGGAGGACTGGGACAATTGTGCCCACGATCCCGACTAGGCAGGCAACACCGACGAACAGGTCCAGGAATGTCACGAGGCGTAACCGGTTCGGGGTGGCGGAACTCCGCTACGCCGAGGTGCTGACCTCCGCGAGAGTGTGGGTGTAGTCGTTGATGCGCTCGGCCAGTGGCCGCAGTTTGGCAAGGTGCTCGCGGGCATGATGCCCACAGAACAACAGATCCCCGCCTGAGACGAGCACAACTTGGACGTACGCCTGAGCGCCGCATCGATCACAGCGGTCCGACGCAGTGAGAGGGGCGGTCTGGGTCAGTGTTGACATGGCTACCTCCGTGACGTCGAACGGTTGATCGCAGCTGACTGCAATCAAGATCGCAGTTGCTGCGACGTATGTTGAACAGTCTCACATGCCTCCGACATTTCGGGAACTTCTGCGGTTCGCCCTGAGCGTACCCCGCATGCCGGCCTCGCGCTCCTCACCAGGGTTGGAGGCACATCCATTCACATGATCGGCTCGGCAATGAGTGATCTTGACGGGCCTGGAAGATACATTCGTCCCGTGCCCCCACCCGCTGTCACCACCACCAAGGCCCGCTACTCGGTGAAGGACCTCACCGTGCTTGAAGGCCTCGATGCGGTCCGCAAGCGGCCCGGTATGTACATCGGGTCCACTGACGGTCGTGGTCTGATGCACTGCGTCTGGGAGATCATCGATAACGCTGTCGACGAAGCTCTGGCTGGGCATTGCAGTCGGATCGACGTCGTCCTGGCAGAAGATCGCTCAGTGCTGGTGTCCGACAACGGGCGAGGCATTCCGGTCGACATCGATAGCAAGACCAAACTTTCCGGCGTGCAACTCGTGATGACGAAGTTGCACGCAGGAGGAAAGTTCGGCGGCGGTTCCTACGCCGCAGCCGGTGGGCTGCATGGGGTCGGCGCGAGCGTGGTCAACGCCCTGAGCGAGCGACTCGATGTCGAGGTCGACCGCGCCGGCAGAACGCACAAGATGTCTTTTCGTCGGGGAGTACCGGGGGTCTTCGATGGCCCCGGGCCCGGCGCGGAATTCAGCCGCCGGGGTGGGCTGCAGGTTGGCGACCGGGTTCCCAAGACCCGGACCGGCACCAGGCTTCGCTACTGGGCAGATCCGCAGGTGTTCACGGCAGACGCCGACTATTCCTGGCAACAGCTCTGCGCGCGGGCTCGGCAGACCGCCTTCCTGGTGCCAGGGCTCGCCATCACTGTCCGGGATGAAAGAGACCCCGACGCTGTCGTAGAGGAGTCGTTCAGGTTCAGGGGCGGGCTATCCGAGTTCGTCGACTACCTGAGCAAGGGCGATCCGATCACCGGGGTGATCCGATTGACCGGGGTGGGGCACTTCCACGAGACGGTGCCGGTGCTCGATGCGAAGGGCCACTTGAGTTCACAGGAGGTCGAGCGTGAGTTGGGCGTTGATATCGCGATGCGGTGGACGTCTGACTACGACGCAAGTGTGTCGTCCTTCGTCAATATCATCGCGACGCCGAAAGGGGGCACGCATGTGGTCGGCTTTGAGCGCGCCCTGGTCAAGACCGCCAACGAGGCGCTGCGGGCCGCCAAGGTGCTGCGCGCCAGTGAGGACAACGTCACCCGAGATGACATCACAGAGGGTCTGACCGCGGTAGTGACGGTGCGGCTCGCCGAACCACAGTTCGAAGGCCAGACGAAGGAGGTGCTCGGCACTCCGGCCGCGTCTCGGATCGTCTCGCACATCGTCAATAAGCACCTGAAGGCGTGGTTCACGACCCCACCGAGGGGTGACAAGGCGGCCGCGAAAGCCGCGTTGGAGAAGATAGCCAACGCCGCCCGGGCCCGGATCGCCGCGCGAACCTCCCGAGACGTGCAGCGACGCAAGAACGCGTTGGAATCCTCTGCGCTGCCGGCGAAACTCGCGGATTGTCGCAGCGGAGACACAGACCGCAGCGAGTTGTTCATCGTCGAAGGTGACAGCGCGCTGGGCACCGCCAAAATGGCCAGGAACAGTGAGTTTCAGGCGCTGCTGCCGATTCGCGGCAAGATCCTGAACGTTCAGAAGGCCTCGGTGGCCGACATGTTGAAGAACGCCGAGTGCGCCTCAATCATCCAGGTGATCGGCGCCGGATCCGGTCGAAGTTTTGATTTGGAGGCTGTGCGCTACGGAAAGATTGCGCTGATGACGGATGCAGATGTTGACGGTGCACACATTCGGTGTCTGCTGCTGACTCTGTTCCATCGCTACATGCGACCGCTACTCGACGACGGTCGGATCTATGCGGCCGTACCACCACTGCATCGGTTGGAGTTGATCCATCCTGGCAAGCGGGGTGCCGAGGTCCGATACACCTACAGCGACGAGGAGATGAGGCGCGAGCTCGCGGCGGCCGCCAGGGCGGGGATCCGGGTGAAGGATCCGATCCAGCGGTACAAGGGGTTGGGGGAGATGGACGCCAAGCAACTGCGGGAGACGACGCTGGACCCCAGCAAACGGGTACTGCGGCGAATCACTGTCGCGGACGCTGAGGCAGCCGCAGAGGTGTTCGATCTGCTGATGGGAAGCGACGTCGCCCCGCGGAAGGATTTCATCGTGAGCGGCGCGGCCAGCCTGGACCGCGGCAGAATCGACGCCTGATGGGTGAGGTCGCAGAGCCACTCCCCACTTCTGGACCGGGATTGTCGGCGGTGCCGAACATGCGAGACGTCGGGGGTCACGAGTTGCCCGACGGGGGTCGGATCGCGTCCGGGGTCGTGTTTCGAAGTTCGCACCTGCAGGGTCTGAGCAGCCAGGGCGAAGCGCTGTTGGCCAGCATCGGAATCGGCACCGCCGTCGACTTGCGATCGTCCGCCGAACGGGCTGGCGGCGGTTACCAACTGCCGGCTGGGGCAACCGGAGTCTGGCTCGATGTGCTGGCCGACAACCCGGACTCGGCCGCGGCCTTCTCGCGGTTGTTCGGCCAGGGCAAGTTGCAGACGATCAGCGCCCACGACACCGAGTCGTTCATGCTGAACTCCTACCGGGACATGGTCGACCTGCCTTCGGCACGAAGTGCCTACCGGCGCACGTTCGAGATTATCGCCGAACCCGCGTCCGGCGTGGTGTTGATCCACTGCACGGCTGGAAAGGATCGAACCGGCTGGGCCAGCGCCGTACTACAACTCTGGCTGGGGATGGACGAGGCTGACGTGCGCGCGGACTACTTGCGCTCAAATGAGCAGCAACCCGAAATGATCGGCGAGCTGGTGGCAGCCTTCGTCGCGGCCGGGGGTGATCCGGCGGCGGTGGCAAATCTGGTGACAGTGCGAGGCGACTACCTCGATCTTGCGTTGGAACGGGTGGCGGAGAGTCACGGCACCGTCGATCAGTACTTTCGGCGTGGGTTGGGCCTGTCAGATGAGACGCTCAGCCGCCTGCAGGATCGGCTGGTGCTAGGTTGAGCGATTGATTGGGAGACCGGGGAGTACTGCACCGGATCTCGCCGTCGCTCGCTAGATCTCCTGGGGCTCCAGTGCCCCCGAGGCCACGTTGTAGATGGCTCCGCCCACCACCACGTAGGTCGGCAACAACGGAAAGGCCCGTATCCGGACCACATCTCGGCGCAGGGTTGTGACCTGGTCGGAGGAGATGGCGAATTCCATACTGCGAGTGTCGACTCCGTAGTTCTCATAGATGGCGGCGTGGACATCCGCTTCCTCGCCCTTGGCCATCCGGCAGTCCGTATGCGGCATCACCAGAATCCGGTCGACATCAAGTAGGTAGGAGGCCAGCGCCAGCGTGCGCAGGACGTCCTCCGTCACCCGGGCCCCGGCATTGCGCAGGATCTTGACGTCGCCTCTGCCCATCCCGAGAATCTCTAGCGGATCCACCCTTGAGTCCATACAGGTCACCACCGCCAACCCCTTCGCGGCCCGACCGGTGAGTGATTCCGGAGCGTGATACTCGGCCGCGAAGCGCGCATTCGCAGCGAGTACATCACCGAAGGTGTCGGAGGGGAAGGGCTCGGGGGTGGCTTTGAATGGGCTCACGAGCCAGAGGGTAGGCGACTTCTCAGCGGCGCCGATGGCGGGGGGTGCTACTCGCCGGATTCGCCTGAAGAATGCCCCGGAAACACCCCATAGTGGGGATCTATCAGGGGCGCCGCATTATTGACTGCCGTGGCAGCCTCTCCGAAACCCGCCGCGATCAATGGCACCTTGCCGTCATAGGCCGCCAGGTCGCCGGCAGCGAATACTCGCGGCAGGGATGTCCGCATCGCGCTGTCGACCTTGACGCGGCGCTTCTCCAGCTCGAGGCCCCACTGCGCCATCGGCCCGATATTGGCGATGAAGCCCAATGCGGCGATCACGGCGTCGGCCTGTAGGACGGTCTCCTCGCCAGTGTCTCGGTGCTTGACCGTCACAGAGGTGACCGTGTCACCTCCGGCGACGGCACTCAGCTGGTGGCTCGTTATCAGCGTGACTCCGGCGTCCCGCACCTTCTTGACCATGCCGGCATGGGCTCTGAACGCCTCTCGCCGGTGCACCAGGGTGACGGACGTCGCGACCGGTTGCAGCGACCAGGCCCAGTCGAACGCTGAGTCCCCGCCGCCGATGATGACCACATTCCGATCGCGATAGTCCGCCAGTCGGGGGACGAAGTAGGCGACCCCGCGGTCCAGCCACTCTTCGCCGACTGGGATCGGCCGGGGTCGAAACGATCCGATCCCACCGGCGAGCACCACTGCCTTGGTCGTGAACTCGCGACCTGCGACGGTCCGGACCACAGCCGGTCCATCGTCGGAGGTTTCCAGTTCGCATGCCTGATCGCCGAGCACGAAGTCGATCGGGAAGGTTCTCGCCTGCTGGCTGAGTTGGTCGACCAATTCCCGGCCCTTGATGCTGGGGAACCCGGCGACATCGAAGATGTCCTTCTCCGGATACATCGCAGTGATTTGGCCGCCCAACTCCGGCAGCGTGTCGAGGACCACGGTGCTGAAACCGCGGAAACCCGCGTAGTAGGCGCCGTAGAGGCCGGTGGGACCGGCACCGATGATCAGCAGGTCGCACTCTCGGGATTCCACCCCCCAACGCTAGTGCCGCGATGGCAAGTTCGGAGTCAGTGTCACCGCGCGTGTCAGCGCCACTTGATGGCGCATCCCATCGCCGGACGGTGTGGTTCCGGGATCGGACGATCGGCGGCCGCGAGCAGAATCGCTGTTCGGAGCAACTCCCCGGTCACGGGGGCGTGGTTGCGTGGTGTGGAACTGTCGAACGCCCCGCGATATGCCAGCTCGCCCGCAATCCCGTAGACGAAGAAGTCCGGCGTGCACACCGCGCCGAACTGATGTGCCACCGTCTGGTCGGGGTCGATCAGGTAGGGAAACGTCCAACCCGCGCGTTCAGCCTGCTCGGTGAGGCCCGCCAGATCGTCGTCCGGATACGCCACCACGTCATTGCTGCAGATCGCGACGAACGACACGGCCCGGTCTGCGAACTCGTCGGCGAGGGCTGCCAACGACCGCTCGAGGTGTCGCACGTAGGGGCAGTGGTTGGCGGACCACATCACCACCAGCACGCCCGCGCCACGCAGTTCAGCCAGGTTGACCGGCCGACCGCCGGTGTCGGAAAGGGTCTGATCGGGAAGAGCTGTCCCCAGCGGAACCATGCTGGAATGCACTGCCATGGTCCCACGGTAGGCGACTCTGGCCCAGCTCAGCGACCAGTGTCCGGTTGGTCAACCCGAGCGGCCTCTTCGCGGCGCGCTATCTCCTCGGAGATTGACTTCGGCATGCCTCGGCAGCCGCAGACCTGGACGTGCTCGCTATGCCATGCCACCCGGGCATCCAATGGGGCGTTGCTGCCGAGAACATGCTGCTGGTGCCATTCCTTGTTGATCATCGTCAACCTCCGCGACGGCTACTGCCAAGGCTAGCGACCGGCCGACGGTCTAGCCGACCTGCCACGTCTTGTCCGAACTGCCCGGCAAGTTCTACCCTCACATCATGTGCTGGCGACGACGGGGTGGCGCGCAACTGTCGCCGGAGATCGTCGAGCGGGCAGCAGCGGCCACCGAACTCTCGCACCTTGCCCAAGCCCGGTTCGAGCAGGTGGTGACCGTGGTGGACGCTGGCGGAATACCCGCGGTCGGCCAGGTGCAGGCAGCCCGGGACCTGATGGTGCTGTTGGCAACCGAACTTCAGGAACTCCGGTTGGTACTGCCCGCCGGGCGCCCCGAAAATGCCGCCATCGCGGAGGTGGTGGCCGATACCGAAGCCGCTGTTGGGTGGTTGGACGACATCTTTCCGTGACTGGGCTGATCATGCCAGGATGAACCATGGGAACAGTTGGGAAGAGTAGGAAGCGCTGGCGAGATATGTCCAGCGGGCAGCAGACGTTGGTGCTGGTGGGAGCGTCGATCGAGCTGGCGCTGACAGCCACTGCGGCAGTCGACCTGTGGCGGCGACCCCGCGCTGAGGTTCGCGGACCCAAGGTCCTGTGGGCCGTGTGTCTGGTGATCCAGCCGTTCGGGCCGATTGCCTATCTGACGGCTGGCGCCAAGAGGTCCGGGGGCGCTGAAGTAGTGGGTCAGGCTGGTTAGGCCGACAGAGCGGCAACCAGGTCGGCCACCAGGTCCTCAGCGTCCTCGATACCGACGGATAGCCGGATCAGGTCATCGGGGACGGCAAGTTCCGAGTCCGCCACCGACAAGTGCGTCATCGCGGCGGGAAGCTCGATAAGCGATTCGACCCCGCCGAGAGACTCCCCGAGGGTGAACAGTTCGGTGCCTGCACAAACCGCGCGGGCTCGGTCCGAGCCGCCCGCGACGCGAAACGACACCATCCCGCCGAAGTCGCGCATCTGCCTCAGCGCCAGCGCGTGTCCCTGGTTGCCGGGTAGGCCCGGGTAGAACACCTCCAGTACCTGGGGGTGCGCCACCAGAGCCCCGACAACTGCCCGGGCATTGCTGCAGTGGCGGTCCATCCGCACCGCCAGCGTGCGGATTCCGCGTAGTGTGAGCCAGCAGTCGAAAGGCGAGGGAACGGCTCCCATCGCGTTCTGGTGGAAGGCGATTCGCTCCACCAACTGCGGGTCCCGCGCGATCACGGCTCCGGAGACCACATCGCTGTGGCCGCCGAGGTACTTGGTGACCGAGTGGACGACCACATCCGCGCCCCAGGCCATCGGCTGCTGCAGGTAGGGGGTGGCAAACGTGTTGTCTACCACCAGGTGTGCTCCGGCAGCGTGTGCAATGTCGGCAAGTGCGCTGAGATCGGCGACGCCGAGCATTGGATTTGTGGGCGATTCCACCCACATCAGTTTGGTGCGGCCCGGGATCGCGGCGGCCGCGAACGCTGCGGGGTCGCTCACCGGCGCCACGGTGTGCGTCACTCCCCAATCGCCGAGCACGGAGTTGACCAGTCGGTAGGTGCCGCCATACGCATCGTCGGGGATGACCACGTGATCGCCAGGCGACAACACCGATCGGAACAGTGCATCCGAGGCCGCGAGGCCGGAGGCGAAGGACAGCGCTCGGACGTCCGGCAGTGCTGCACCGCCGAGGTCCACCCCCTCCAACGCCGCCAGGCATTCCTCCAACGCTGCCCGAGTCGGGTTGCCACTGCGGGAATACTCGAAGCCGCCCGGCAGCACGCCGACGCCGTCCTGTCGGAAGGTGGTCGACATGTGGATAGCTGGGATCACCGCTCCGGTGGTCTTGTCAGGTTCCTGGCCGGCATGGATAGCACGGGTGGCGAACCCAGGGGTGGGGTCAGACGTCATGAGTCCTCCTGCGGTGGCGGCACGATCGGGTGGCTCGGCATCAACGGGCGACGAAGCTGAGCAGATCCTGGCGGGTGAGAACACCGATTGGTCGTCCGTCGGCGAGAACCACCAGCGCATCGGCTGTTCCGAGCCCGCTCACCACGGCGTCCACGGATTCCCCCGCGCCGATAGTCGGCATCGGGGGGCCCATATGTCGCCCGACCGGGTCCGAGAGACTCGCCTCCCCGCGAAACAGCACCTCCAGCAGTTCCCGCTCCGACACCGAGCCAACCATCTCCGACACCAGCACCGGTGGTTCCGACGTCACCACCGGGACCTGTGAGACGTCGTATTCGTTGAAGAGGTCCACCGCGTCTCGCACGGCCTCGGTCGGGTGCAGGTGAATGAAGGAGGGGATCTGTCCGACCCGGGCGGCCAGCACTTCCTCCGCGGTGTGCTCGGTGCGGGCCGATGCAAGGAACCCGAACGAGGACAACCATTCGTTGTTGAACACCTTCGACAGGTAGCCGCGGCCGGAATCGGGCAGTAGCACCACGACGAGGTCATCAGCTGAGGCCGCAGCGGCCACTTTCATCGCGGCGGCCACCGCGAGCCCGCAGGAACCGCCCACCAACATCCCTTCCTCCCTGGCCAGCCGACGGGTGATCGTGAAGGCCTCCCGGTCGCTGACCATCACGACGTCGTCGCAGATGGCAGGGTCATAGGTGGTCGGCCAGAAATCCTCGCCCACACCCTCCACCAGGTAGGGTCGCCCACTCCCACCGGAGTAGACCGATCCCGCCGGATCCGCGCCGATCACCTTCACTCGTCCCTGGCTCACCTCTTTCAGGTATCGGCCCACCCCGGTGATGGTGCCACCAGTCCCGACTCCTGCGACGAAATGTGTGATCCGACCTGCCGTCTGGTGCCAGATCTCCGGGCCGGTGCCGAGGTAGTGCGATTCGGGGTTGTTCGGGTTGGAATACTGGTCCGGTTTCCACGCCTTCGGGGTTTCCCGGGCCAGTCTGTCGCTGACTTGGTAGTACGACCGTGGGTCCTCAGGTGGCACCGCGGTGGGGCAGACGACGACTTCGGCGCCATAGGCCCGCAAAGTGGCGATCTTGTCCGGGCTCACTTTGTCCGGGCAGACGAAGATGGTCGAGTAGCCGCGCTGTTGGGCGACCATGGCCAGTCCGACGCCGGTATTGCCGCTGGTCGGCTCGACTATGGTTCCGCCGGGGACCAGCAGACCATCCCGTTCGGCGGCATCGATCATCCGGACCGCGATTCTGTCCTTGACTGAGCCACCCGGGTTGAAGTACTCCACCTTGGCTACCAAGTCCGCCCCCGTCCCCGGGGCCAGGCCGTGCAGCCGGACCAGCGGGGTGTTGCCGATCAGTTCAAGCATGCTGTCGTAGATCTGCGGCTGTTCCGGCAGCGGACCCAGCCACGGCGGACCCGGTGCCGACGCATCCGGTGAGTGGTTCGTGGTCATCCGGGCTCTCCGCTCGTCGAGGTCGCTCTGCCCGGTCCGATGATCGAGCGGTGCCGACTGTAGAAGTAGTAGATCGCAAGTCCGATCACCAGCCAGACAACGAAGACTATCCAGGTAGCCATCGGTAGCGACAACATCAGCACGAGATTGATCACCACCGCGATGACCGGGATGACCGGGCCGCCGGGGACCCGGAACAACCGGGGCAGGTCCGGGCGGGTGCGACGCAGGACCAGCACGGCGATGCTGACGATGCTGAACGCGACCAGCGTGCCGAGGCTGATGGCCGCGGCCAGATCGTCCAGCGGGATGAAGGCGGCGAGTAAGGCCAGCACGCCGGCCAGCGACCAGGTGGCGAAGGTCGGTGTCCGCGTCCGAGGCGAGATGGAGCCGAACCGTTTGGGCAGCAGGCCGTCGCGACTCATCGTGAAGATGATCCGCGACAGGGTGTAGAGCAGGGCCAGCACCACGCTGATGATCGCGATGATCGCGCCCACCGAGATGATTTCGCTGGTCCAGGCCTGACCGGAGACGTCCTGCACGATCTTCGCCAAGGCCGCCTCTCCGCCGGCGCCCTCAAACTGCTGCCAGGGCCAGGCGCCGACGGCAGCCAGTCCGACCAGGGTGTAGATGACTGTGATCAGAGTGAGCGCCCCGACGATCGCGATCGGGATGGCCTTCCGGGGGTTCTTGGACTCGGCGCCGGCGACCGCAGCGGCGTCAAAACCGGCGTAGGCGAAGACGAGTTTGCCGGCCGCCGCTAGCACGCCGGCAACCCCCAACGGCAGGAACGGGTGCAGGTTGGCGGAGTTGAAGCCCATGAAGGCGATGCCAAGGAAGACCACGATCAACACCAGTTTTGTCAGCACCAGTGCCGCGTTCACTCGAGCCGATTCCTTCACCCCGATCGAAACGACGGCGGCCATCCCGAGCACGAGCACGACCGCGGGCAGGTTGATGATCCCGCCCGAGGCGGGGGAGTAGGACAAGGCGGCCGGCACGGTGACGCCGAACGCTTGTTGCAGGCCCTCGTTGAGGTACTCGCTCCAACCGACGGAGACGGCCGCGACACCGACGCCGTACTCCAGGATGAGGCACCAGCCGACGATCCACGCGACGAGCTCACCGACGCTTGCGTAGGCATAGGAGTAGACCGAACCCGAACTCGGAAGGGAACTTGCGATCTCGGCATAGGAGAGACCTGATAGCAGGCAGGCGAAACCGGCCAGGATGAACGACAGCACCACCGCGGGCCCGGCTATCGGGATCACCACCCCGAGGATCACGAAAATCCCGGTGCCGATGACGGAGCCGACCGCGAGCAGCAACACCGCAAAGGTGCTCAGCGATCGATCCAGGTGGAGTGCCTCGTCGGGGGCCCCGGCGCTTGTCCGGGTCAGCTGCTGCCATTTCTCCCGCCAGCTCGACCCGCCGGAATCGGTCCGCGTATTGGCCATGCGGGCAAGCCTGACATGAATAGTCGGGAAAGCAGGCGCCGATCGACTATCCGGTCAGGGTCGTTGTTCCGTCCGGTTGCCACCGGCCACGGCCACATCGTGGAGCAGCGCCGCGACGTCGGGATGGTCGAGCAGTCTGTTGTGGCCGGCGGCGGGGATATGGACGAGCGTCCGGTGCACTTCCCCCGGCGTGAAGGCGGCACTCGCGGGTCTAACCAAGCCGTCGCCCAATGTATGTGCGGAAAGTCCGCCAGGATCTGCGGCCAAGGTCGCGACCACGCCATGGTGGTCGACACCGGCGGGCAACGGATGCGGCGAGGTGGTGTCATGCAGCACATCGTCTGGATCCAGCCCGCCCCAGTCGTCGGGATGGACCGCGCCGAACCGCAAGTCCTTGATGCCACGACTCCGACGGTTGAACAGGTCTGCCAGCGGCGACGCGACCGCGTCCAACCGCAATGCCCGAATCGCGGTGCTGGCGACCTTCTCCATCGGTGCACCCCGATGTGGCGTTGCCAGCGTCACCACGTCGGTGAGTTCGGCAAGCCAGGCCTCTTCGCCGGCCTGTCCTGCAGCGATGCCTGATCGGATCACTAGCCCGCCCATCGAGTGGCCGATCAACACGATGCGTTCCACCGGCACCGGCCATTGGTCGACCAGCGCCGCCAACAACTGGTTGAGGGCGACGCCGTTTGCCTCGACGGACACCCCAGTGTTGAAGCGCAGCATGACAGCGGTCAGCGGTTCCACGGCTGCCGGATAGTGCTCGCCCCACACGAGTTCGGTCGCAGCCAACCCGTGCACGAAGACGGCCACACCGGTTCCAGCGGTGGGGTAGGACTGCCGAAGTGCCGCGGTCGTCACCGGTACGGTTCGCCCCTGGTTGCGGACGGACATCGGCGTGGTCAGCGCGATCGTGCCCGTCGATGAAGATAGGTGGTCGCCAAAGGCCGCACTGATACCGGCGAGCGTCGCGGCCCCGCGCGGCGACTCGTCAAGCGTGCCAGCCGGTGTCTTTGCCCGCAGCCCGGCGCCGACTCCAGCCGCGACCGCGGACCCGGTCAGTCGCACTGCGGAATGGGTCAGTGCAGCGGATGCCTCCAGCAGGTCAACGATGCCGGCTGTCGTGGTGCCGACCGGGCTGGCGGCCGGCACAGCAGTCGAGACGGCTGTGCTGCTGCGGCGGACCCGAGCGAAGACCGCGCGTTGCATCCGTTCGACCGTGGTCGAAACCTCCGAAACGGCAGCAGCGGTGGCACGCGCGGCGGCAGCGCCTTGGTGTGGCGGTCGGCGATCGAAGGCTGCGGTCGCCTTTTGGGGCGGGGATTCCTCAGCCATGATGGGCCTCGCTCAAGGACAACCGCTTGCTGGTCGTTCCAGGGGCGCCCTTGATAGCGAACTGACGGCCGGTCCGGGCGGCCCGGCGGACGCTGCCGGCGGCAGCGGTGAATGCGGCGGCGGTCACCGACGCCGTCCCCGAGACGGTGCCGGCCGCGACCGTCCGGGCCAGCCGGGTGATCCCTGAGAAAGAGGTCAACCTGGCGCGCGGGGTGGCGGAGGTTTCGATGATCGGCCAGCCGCGCTCGGTGGCGAGATCCCGCAATGCCGGCTCTGGGTTGACGGCCACCGGATGGCCGACGGCGGCCAACATCGGCAGATCGCTGACGGAATCGGAGTAGGCGTAGCTCTTCGTCAGGTCGTAGCCATATTCGGCGGCCAACTGCCTCATCACCGCCACCTTGCCTTCGCGGTAGCAGAAGGGTCCGACCAGTCGGCCGGTATAGACGCCGTCGGCATCGCGCTCGGAGGTGGTTCCGGTGCCATGCTCCAGGCCGACCTCCGACGCGAACCTCGACACGATCTCGGTCGGGCTGGCCGACAGCACGATCCGGTCTTCGTGGCGATCCGCGTGCTCATCGAGCACCTGCTGCATCGTCGGTTCGACGGAGTCGACCAACGCCGCCATGAAGGTATCCGCCAAAGCCTCCACCTGCGCTGCCGGATAGCCCTCCACTGCAGCCAGAATCCGATCGCGCACCTGTTCGGACCGTTCGTCAGTTGCGCCCTTGAGAATGAACGACACTCCGTTGCGCAGATCCTTGGCGAGCTCCTTCGGCGTCATCATTCCGGCTCGGAAGGCTGCCTTGGCCAATGGGATGTTGGCCGAGCCAGGGATCAGCGTGCCATCCAGGTCAAAGAAGGCAGCGATGGTGTTGTCCCTGGCGCCGTCGAGTCGCGGGATGTTTCGATTGTCTTGAGTCATACCTCTAAGCGTGGCGGATAGCTCGATGCGGGGTTACGGGGGCTCGGAACAGAAAACCGTGCGACTATCTAGCACGAGGTGATAAATGATGGAAGGCTCGCAAGGGCCACGCCGCCCTTGGTCCGCCTTGGATCCGACTCTTGGGCCGCTGCTGATCCCGGTGCTGCCTAAGACCATCGAGGCCGCGATCGACGCTATCGAGGCGGAGGTGCCGGGTTATCGGGGGAGTATGGCTGGGCCGATGGGCCCGGTACTGCTGCGCGGGGTGGAGACGGCCTTTCGGCGCCTCCTCGATCTGCTCGGCAGCGACGAAGTAGCGCTGGATGACCGGGCGGCAGAGGTGTACCGCCGGATCGGCGCCGGTGAACGTGCCGCCGGCAGAACCCTGGAGGCGCTATTGGGCGCCTATCGCACCGGTGCCCGAGTCGCTTGGGAGCAGATGTCGGCCGCTGCCACCGCCGGCGGTATCGAGACTGCTGATCTGGTCTCGCTGGCGGAGGCAATCTTCGTGTATATCGATGAACTCTCGGCCGTCACCGTGGCCGGCTACGTGTCTGAGCAGGCCGCGCAGGCCGGCTACCGGGATGTCGTCAGACGGAGACTGGCGGAGGCACTTGTCGACGGCCTCGCGGCGACCGACCTGGAGGCCGTGCGGCGGCTGGCAGACGAGGCGGGCTGGGTGTTCCCCTCGAAACTCGCAGTCGCTGTGGTGCCCGGTGCGGCCGGATCCGGTCGTCCGCTGCCTGCTGCCCCCGCAGACGTGCTGGTGTTGGAGCGCGGGGCCGAGGTGATTGCAGTGGTACCGGATCCCTCGGGGCCGGGCCGCCGGGCGGCGTTGGTGGCCTCCGCACCGAAGACGGGGGTCTACGTCGGCACTGTCAGGGGACCCTCGGAGGCGGCAGTCTCGTTGGCACATGCGCGCCGGTTACATCGGCTGGTAATCGATGGGGTGGTGGCCGCCGAGCCGGTTGTGGTGGCTAACGATCATCTCGCGGAGATGGTTGTTGCGGCCGATCCCGCCCTGTTGGCGGAATTGGCTGAGCGAATCCTGCGTCCGCTGGATTCCTTGCCGAGGGAACGACGCCGCACGCTGGAGGAGACTCTTTCTGCGTGGCTGGGTCATGACGGCGACCGTTCGGCTGTAGCTGCGGCGCTGGTTGTCCATCCGCAGACGGTCAGCTACCGAATGGCCCAGTTGCGCGCGGCGCTGGGCAGCTCGCTGTCGAATCCGCGTGACCGGCTGGCGCTGCGCCTCGCGCTGCTGGGGCGGGGGGTCCATCTTCAGTGACGGGGCGAGGCACCCACTCCGAACTGACGAGCGGACCGACCCACCGCCAGCGCGATAGCCGAGCCCAACAGGGCTCCGAGAACGACGTCGCCCGGGAAGTGCACACCGGCGTGTACCCGGGAGTAGCCGACGACCACCGCCACCACGGCCGGACCCCGCGCCACGCCCGGCCAGACGGTGGCCACCCCGGTCGCGAACGCGAATGCGGCGGCGGTGTGTCCAGAGGGGAAGGAGTGCGAGTCTGGCATCGGAACGTGGTGGCTGGATGCGGGCGGATGAGCCAGATGCTGTTCACTCCTGGCCGGACGACGGCGGCGGGCGAGCGGTTTCACAATCGCGTTGGCGGTCGCGGAGGTGAGAGCCACCGACACCAGCCCGGTCGCTGCGGCGCGGCGGCCACGGGTCCCACCTAGCAGTGCGAGCCCGGCGGCCATCGCAACGGACAGCTTGGAATGATCCGCGGCATTGGTCAGCAGGCTCAGGGCGCGGTCAAAAGGCGGCCCAAGGGGTGCGGCAAGTGACTGGTAGATCCGTTCATCCAATCGTCCCAACGCGGCCAGCGGGCTGGCCTGCTTCGTCCCAGGGGAAGGCTCGGCTGCTGCTGGTGTGGGCCGTGCTGTGCCGAGATCGTTGGCGTCGGGGATCGGGTCAGGGCCGATGGCCGCGGTGGGATTGGTCATGCCCCGATCGTATGGACTTTCACCGACAACCGCGCGACGCGACGCCGCTCCGCCCCGATCAGCTGGGCAGCCGATAGCGGCTGAAGAATTGCCACATCAGGTCGTTGGCGGATACATCCCGGGTGGTCTTGCCCAGCGTCGGTTCGATCAGATTGGCGACGTCGACCGGGCCCCCCGGCCAGGTGTGCCCAGCCCCCGCGATCCGGTAGTAGTCCACGTCGGCATTGGCGGCACAACCGCTCCAGAGGAAGCGGGTGGCCTCGCCGATCTGGGTCCGGGTTGGAGTCGGCGCACATCGGTTGTGCGCCGCCCAGTCAGCCATGGTCTGCTGCACGGGGCTGAAACCGAACCCTCGTACGTCGCCTCCCTCGATCGGGACGACGGTGTCTCGGCTGCCGTGGAAATAGATGAGCGGTGCTGGCGGGGACTGGCCGCACACCGGTCGGTAGAAGGTGGCACCGACCCCGCCAAACGCGGCGAAGGTCTGTTCTTTGGCGCATGCCAGTACGAACGTCATAATCGAGCCCATGGACATTCCGGATGCGTACTGTCGGCTGTGATCCAGGCAGACCTTCCGGTCGACTTCGGATATCACTGTGCGCAGATACTCACTCTCGGCCGTGACAGCGGTCGTTCCGTTGTATGCCGGTAACTGCCATTGGCCGGCAACTGCCTGAGGGGCGATGACGACGAAGCCGTGCTTGTCGGAGGATGTGGCTATCCCGGTGAGTGCCATTTGCTGAGCGGCGGTGGAGCCGCTGCCGTGCAGACTCAAGACCAGCGGGGTGGGCATGTCTGCGACGTAGCCGGTCGGTACGTGCACGATGTAGCGGCGCTGCTTGTCGCCCACCGTGACGGTCTCCTCGAAGGTGCCAGCGGTCGCGGCCGTGTCTGCGGTACAGCCAGCCGAGGTGGCATCCGCCGACCCGGACCTGACGCTCGTTGGATTGCCAGTGGCCGCTGCACCGCAGCCGGTAAGCAGCAGGGCGCCTGCGAGCAGGAAACGCGGCCAAGATCTGGACATAGACCAACTTTCGCACACTCGGCGACTCGCGCCACCGAGTTGGTTCGTCGACTCTGAGAGGGGTTCGTCCTCATGCCAGCAGGGGCAGGCCGAATTGTCTGCGCCAACACAGGCTGTCGTCGTCAGGACCGGGCCAGCACCTCAGTTGATCATCGCTCTTACTGTGTAACCAGGGCTCCACCTCCGGCCAACCTTCCTGGCGATGGGGTGAGGTCAGGCCCCTAATGTCCACCACCAGAACCGCCGGTCCGTGCCGCCATTGGCCGACGCGCAGCAGTTGGATCGAGTAGGCGATCTGCTGGACCGCAAGTCCGACGCGGTAGTAGTCCGGGTGAACGTACTGGCGTCCCCAGTCCAAGTGCGCGTCGACGCCGGTTACCTGGTGTCGTGTTTCGTCTCGGCCGTCCCAATCCAGGTGGGGCTCACCTGCAGGCCATGGACCGTAGCCGTCTTCAACTGGGGATATCACCTCGATCCAGCCTGCGTCGCGCGCGCACTTGGTCAACTCGACATCGAAGATCGGGTCGTAGCTGATGGGGCGGGTGTGCAGCAGACGGAGCCCCGCTCGCCAGTCGTCCAACAGTGTCATCCCTGCCCCTTCATTGGAAGAACACCATCACAGTCGGTGGGACGTCCCGGTTCCAGAGGGAGTCGGCAATCTGTGGACTGCTCCGCGGGATGGAAAACGGCAATGGCAAACGTGCTTGTTCGGGGACTGGCGGGATCTGGGTGACCCGGAAGTCATGTCGCGGGCGTGGTCGTGAACGGCTGGCTGGTTGACAAGTCGGACCTGGCCCGCCTCGGCAGCAGTTCGGACCGGGACTCCTGGTCCAATCGAATCGAGCGGGGACTCGAGGATCTCGACCGTCACCCTGCTCGAGGTCGGATTCTCGGCCCGCAGCGCCGACGACTGGGACAGTGCGATCAGGCAAGCCCCAGTCGACCGGATGCCGTTGGAGTACCTTTCGCCGTTGATCGAGCAGCGGGCACCTGCGGTACAACGAGAGTTGGCGAAACGCGGCCAGCATCGAGGACCTGGCGGCGCGGACTTGCTGATTGCCGCCACCGCGGAAGTGGTCGGCCTCACCGTGCTGCACGGATCCCGACCTGGGAAGCCTCCGACAACCTCAATTCGTTGGGTAGCATGTCGGCTCCACCGGCGAAAGGAAGTCAATGCCCAAGAACACGATCTGTCTCTGGTTCGACAAGGACGCCGAAGCGGCTGCCAACTTCTACGCGGTGACCTTCCCGGACAGCCGGGTGCTGGCCGTTCAGCATGCACCCGACGACTACCCGTCCGGGCACGCCGGAGACGTGCTGACCGTGGAGTTCGTGGTTGCCGGCATTCCCTGCCTGGGGTTGAACGGTGGCCCGCACTGGCCCCAGACCGAGGCCTTCTCGTTCCAGATCGCCACCGACGACCAGGAGGAGACCGACCGCTACTGGAACGCCATCGTCGGCAACGGCGGCCAGGAGAGCGAGTGTGGCTGGTGCAAGGACCGCTGGGGTGTCTCCTGGCAGATCACTCCGCGCGTACTGATCGAGGCGTTGGCCGCCGGCGGGGACGTGGCCCGGCGCGCCTTCGCGGCCATGATGACGATGCAGAAGCTTGACGTCGCGGCCATTGAGGCGGCCGTGCGAGGCTGACGCTGCTGAGTTCACCACCGCGATTGCCAGATGGCCGACGGCAATGGTTCAATGTTTCTAAGGGTTTCTTGGCAGAATCCATCTAGTCCGGGGTCCAACAGGTCGAGGATGGTAGCGCCGAGAACTGTTGGAGGTGTTGACCATGATGGTCTTCCGGACGTTGAGCGGTCGCGAGATCGTTTACGTCGAGACTCGTTGGTCTCGCACTCACGTGTATCCGCAGTTGGCACGGGCGTGCGCTAAGGGTCTGATGCGTCGAGTCGCTTAGCGGCCGTTTTTCTGCCCCGCAGGGCAGGCCCGGTTACTGTTCTTTCTCGGAAATGGGGCGGTGAGCCTTGCCCGCCGCACGCCTCACCATCAACACGACCACAACCGCGACCGCGATGGCGCCTAACACCAGAACGACGAACCCCACTCGGGCCAGGAAGCCGGTGGCGTCGCCGCCGCTGGCGCTCGGCGCCACGATTCGCTGCTTGATCGGGCCGGGCGAATCCTTCACCTTCGCGTAGGTTTCGCTGAGCCGCACAACGGCGTTGTCGCCTTGGCCCGTGACCACGGAGATATAAGTGGAAGGTACGTTGCCCTGCGGCGGTGCCTGGGCGAAGTCTCGTCCATAGATGGCATAGACAAACGCCTGGAATTGGTCGGGCAGGCGATTCGTCTGCGAGTACGGCAGTTCGTCCTTGTTGGCGACCAACAACGACGCGGCATTGGCATCCTCGACGCAGTCGGCATCGCCACCGGCCTTGTTCCCCGCATTCAAGCCTGCGACCAACTTCTCACCAAGATTTCCAGAAGTGGTGTCGAACGCCCTCAGGGATTCGGCGAGCACGGCATCGGATTCCACAGCCGCACCTTGGACCGACGCGGTCTTGTCTGCGTTGGAAACTGCGCCGGCTGTCGCCGGTACCTCAGAACCAGTGAAGTTGGCCACTCCGGAGGGAAGAGTCACGACGCCGTACTGTCGCAGCGGCACCTCCTGATCAAAGGAAGGCTGGGTGAGCCCGGCGATCACCTGGTCGGCGCTTTGACCATCTTCGAGCCCCTTCACGATCGCGGCGCCGGACTCCTTATAGAGCCCAGCTTGGGAGACCGCCGCGCCCTTACCGGGCACCAGCGTCGGAGCGAGAGCTGTTTCGAATCCGACGCAACTTGCGATCGCCACGCCGACCTCGCCGGTCTTCGGATCGGCCCCGACGATCGACCAGGTAGCTGCCGCTGGGGCTGCCGCCATCGCTGTCAGGACCAGTACCGTGCCGGCGACCGCCAGGCTTCCTCGTCGCAATCCCATGCCAGCAGCCTAAATGGTGCGCCGGGTTGTCGGGGGACGACTCGGGCGTGGTCGCCACCACCTGTGTAATCCTGTCCACGTGCAGCCGACAGAGGAGTCCGCCGAACCAGATCCACTTGACCGGGCGGCGACTGCCGGATCCCCGTTGACCTCGGCCCGTCCGGACGCCGACGCCGAGGACTCCGTCGACGAGGAGGCAGCCGACGACTCCGACGGGCGGCTTCGCACTCTTGCCCGATCCGTGGGGACCGGTCTGGATCGAGCCACGAAGAGTCGGCGCACGGCGGGCGTGGTGGCGGGTCTTGAGGATTGGGCCTGGCGCACTCGACGGGAGCGCAAGATCGGGAAGGGTACCCTGCGCGCGACCCTTGTGATGGCGTACCGCGGCTATGTCGCGGACGGTCGTGCCTATCTGCGCGTGCGGGTGATGGAAGAGCCCGTCATTCCGCCACCGGCAGAGGTCATCACCGATACCAGCGCACTGAAGTCCAACCTCCGCCGGTTCGTCGCGCTGTCCTTTCCCGGGGTGAAGGTGAATCTCTCGCTGGCGGGCACGTCCGAGATCGCGGAGAGTGGCCGACACGGTTATGCCACGGCCCAGCTGAACGTCGGCGAGTTGCCCCCGGGTTGGCACGAGTACCGCGTTCGGACCCAGCCCGACGATCCGACCGAAGAGCCCACCGTGGTGACCGGCCGGGTGCTCGCCCCCGATCCATCTGTCGGGGTGGCAGTGGTCAGCGATCTCGACGACACCGTGATCAAGACCGGTTTGGGTGAGGGTGTTGTCGCCCTGCGCCGGACGCTGTTCGGTCAGGCCGAGACCAGGGAGCCGATTCCAGGCATGGCCGCGCTCTATCAGGCGGTGCAGGCGGGCCCGCGAAGTTCCGGGCCAGCCTGCTTCTACTACCTGTCGACCGGCCCGTGGAACCTCTACGACATGTTGACCGAGTTCTTGGAACTGCGCGGCTTCCCGGCCGGGCCGCTGTTCCTCACCGATTGGGGTCCACAAGAGCGGTACGTCACTCGGTCCGGTCGGGAACACAAGCGGAAGAGTCTGCGGCGGCTGTTCGACCTGTATCCGGAGACCGAGTTCGTCTTGATCGGCGATTCGGGGCAGAAGGACCCGGACGTCTATGTCGAGGTAGCCAGAATCCGCCCCAATCAGGTCCGCGCGATCATCATCATCGACGCCGGTGAACATGTCGCCGAGCGGGCCGAGGAATTGCGGGCGTCGGCGCCCGAGCTGCAGTCCGAGGGGGTGCCGTTCTTCTTCGCCGAGGACGCCCGGGACGCCGCGGAATTCATGCTGCGTGAGGGTTTGGTGGATCGAAACGCGCCTGCGGCGGTCCGCCGCGCCTACACCCGTGACATCGAGAAGCGGGACTGACCGGTCGAAGTAGGGTGGTGCGATGACCTCACCTGACACGACCCGCCCCGCTCCCGACCAGGACACCGCCGACCAGGCCGAACCCACCCGTCCGTCCGGACTCGACCTGTCGGGTCGCGACGTGTCGGTGCGCCCCCAAGATGACTTCTACCGGTCCTGGCACGGACGATGGTTGGCTGAGTTTGAGATACCTGCGGACAAGGCCGAGTACGCGTCCTTCATAGCGCTGCACGACCAGTCGCAAGAACAGTTGCGTGACATCATCTCGGAATTGGCGGCCGAACTGCCGCCGTCGGATACGCCGGCCGGAAAGATCGCGGCCCTGTATGCGTCGTTCATGGACACCGATCGGCTTGAAAGCCTCGGCACCACCCCGATCGCGGACCGGCTGGCCGCCATCGATGCACTCACCGACGCGGCCTCCCTGGGTAGCCACTTCGGCCGTCTTGATCGCAGCGGCGAGGGCGCTCCGGTGGGCACCTATGTGCACCAGGACAATATGGATTCGACCCGCTACCTGCTCGATATCCGGCAGTCGGGGTTGGGGCTGCCTGATCGCGACTACTACCTCGAGGACACCTTCGAGGAGATCCGCCAGGCCTATCGGCAGCACGTCGAGAAGATGTGGCAACTGGCCGGGCTGGGTGACGAGTCGGCTGCCCACGACGCTGCGGAACGGGTGATGTCGTTGGAGACTGCGCTCGCCCGATTGCACTGGGACAAGGTGCGCAACCGCGATCCGCAGGCCACCTACAATCTGCTACCGGTCGCGCAGTTGGACCAGCTCGCGCCCGGACTCGGGCTTTCGGACTTCCTGCGTGAGGTGGGGGCACTTGGACGGGTGGCCGAGGTCAACGTGGGTCAGCCCGACTTCGTCACCGGACTGGCGGAGTTGGTCACGACCGTTCCGCTGACGGACTGGCAGGACTACCTGCGCTGGCATGTAATCGTAAGGTCGGCCTCGCTACTGACCGCGGATTTGGACGAGGCGAACTTCGCCTTCTATGGCACCACCTTGCGCGGTATCCCGGAGCAACGCCCGAGGTGGAAGCGCGGGGTGGATCTGGTGCAGGGGGCGATGGGCGAGGCGCTGGGCCAGGTCTATGTGGAACGCCATTTCCCGCCCGCCAACAAGGACAGGATGGTCGAGTTGGTCGACAATCTGCTGGCAGCCTTCGCAGAGAGCGTCGACTCCCTCAGCTGGATGACGCCGGAGACCAAGCAGGAAGCCCACGCGAAACTGGCCACCTTCCGGCCGAAGATCGGCTACCCGGATCGTTGGCGGGACTATTCGGAGCTGTCGGTCACCCCAACCGACCTAGTGGGCAATACGGCGCGATCCAACACCTTCGAGCACGAATACGAGATGGCGAAGCTGGGCGGTCCGATCGACCGGGACGAGTGGTTCATGCCGCCGCAGATGGTGAATGCCTACTACAACCCGGAGCTGAACGAGATCGTCTTCCCGGCGGCGATCCTGCAACCGCCGTTCTTCACCATGGACGCCGACGATGCCATCAACTACGGCGGTATCGGCGCAGTGATCGGCCACGAGATCAGTCACGGATTCGATGACAAAGGATCGCAGTACGACGGACTGGGGAATCTGCGCAATTGGTGGAACGATTCGGACAACGCAGCTTTCGAGCAGCGCACGACCGCGCTGGTGGCGCAGTACGCCGAGTTTGAGCCGGTCGCGGGTCACCACATCAACGGTGAATTGACGTTGGGGGAGAACATCGCCGACGTCTCAGGCCTGGCGGTCGCGCTGCGTGCCTATCGTCGATCGTTAGCCGGCGAGGCAGCCCCGGTGATTGACGGTCTCAGTGGGGAGCAACGGTTCTTCGCAGGTTGGGCGCAGGTGTGGCGGGCCAAGGTCCGGCCGGAGGAGACGGAGCGCAGGCTGGCCGTCGATCCGCACTCACCCCCCGAACAGCGCGTCATCGGGGTGCTGGTCAACAGCGACGATTTCGTTGCGGCCTTCGACGTCCAGCCGGGTGACGGGATGTGGCGGGAGCCGGAGCAGCGGGTCCGGATCTGGTAGCCGAGGCGGGCGTCGGCAGGTCACGTCAGTCGGGTGGCAGCCGTCAGTCGGGTGGCCGGGTAGTTGGCAGCGGCAGATCGCAGGCGATGGCCCGCACCGGCAGTCCGTCCAACCCCGGCCAGGACAGCGGCAGGGCGATGATGGTCGGAGTTGGCCAGTCGATGTCGGCGAGGTGGGCCAGGTTCTCAATCACCGGGATGCCGGCTTCGGCGAAGATGTGGTGGCCAGTCAGGGGTGCGAGGTGCCGATCCGGCGAGGCGAAGTCCAACCCGATGGCCGCGACCTTGACCGCAACCAACGCAGCCGCGCAGCGCTCCGACAGCCAGGGGTGCAGCCACGCGGTTTCCGCACCGTCAAATCGATCCCAGTCCGCCCGGAACAGCACCAGGTCGCCCGGTTCGATGCTGGACAGCCAGGGTCCGGGGTGAATCTCCGACTCCGGGTGAGCTGCGGTGACGTCCACAATCACCCCGCGGCCGAGCAGCCGTCTCAACGAGACGGATTCGCTTGCCCCGGAGTTTGCGACGGTGTGGCTCGGTGCATCCAGGTGGGTGCCGGACTGGCTGCCCAGTGTCAGTCGATGAACCTCGAAGCCGTCGGCGGCAACCGATGCCACCATCGTGGCGGTGGGCCGAGAATCGCCGGGGTAGACCTGCATCCCCGGCTGGATGGGTCGGGTGAGATCGACTATCCGCACAACGGCAATCGTAAGTGCAGGCCACGGTGCGTGGCCCCGCCGCGAAACTGACCGCTCCGAAACTTCTTGCCCTACCCTCGTGCGCCGACTGCCCGACATCGCAGCGCGACCGCTCCGGTCTGTGTGTGCCAAGGTGAGGCATTCGTTCGCACGGGGAGTCGATTCACCGGAGGCAAAATGCTGGCGTCGTTGTGGTCACTGCGGTCGGAGGGATCGGTGCTCTCGATCGCCTCCCGTGGTTCGGTGCTCAGTATCGGATCCACCGGGTCCGCCCTCAGCATCTGCTCGGTGGGCTCCTTCGCGTCTGCGTTCAGCACGGCTTCCGCGGTCAGCGCCGGCAGCGTCATGTCGTGGTTGTCGGTCGGGTCGGTGATGAGTTCCACCAGCGCAGGTACCGCGATGAGTCACGGTGACACCGGGTCGACTCGGAGGGTGATCGTCGCAACAGCCCTGCTGGGCACGGCCACCGTGGCGACCGCAACTGCCGCGGTACTCGCTCACCGCGGATCGCCAGCCGAATAGCAGGCGAGTTCACAAGCGGGTCATGCTCCGGAGATGGCCTGGTCCAGGTCCCGCCACAGGTCCTCCACGTCCTCGCAGCCAACCGACAGCCGGATCAGATCGGCCGGTGTCGCTGGGGATTCCTGCGGGTGGCGGCGGCGTCGTTCCAGCGTGGACTCCACCCCACCGAGGCTGGTCGCGTGCAGCCAGAGTCTGGTCGCCAGCGGAACCCGGCCAGCTGCCTCGGCGCCACCCTTCGGGCCGAAGGCGATCACCGAACCGAAATCCGACATCTGGCTGGCCGCGACCTGGTGTCCTGGATCCTCGAGCAGTCCTGGATATCGAACCCAGGCGACGTCCGGATGCGCCGCCAACCTTGCTGCGAGATCGGCTGCGCTGGTCTGCGATCGTGCCATCCGCAGGGGCAGAGTCCGCAGGCCCCTGGTGGCCAGATAGGCCTCCAGCACGCCCGGCACCGCACCGTGGCCGGTGCGATGTTCCAGCAGTCTGGCCGCGAGTTGCTCGGTGCGGGTGACCGCTACGCCGAGCAGGGCATCTGAATGCCCGGCCAGGTACTTGGAGGCGGAATGCACCACCAGGTCCACGCCCAGCGCCAGCGGTCTGGTCACCAGCGGTGTCGCATAGGTGTTGTCGCAGATGGTGAGTGCGGCCGCGGTCCGGGCGAGGGCAGCGGTCGCGGCGATATCAGTGATCGTCATTATTGGGTTTGCGGGCGACTCGATGAACACCACATCGGCTGTGGTGACAGCAGCGATGACGGACTCTGCGTCCTCACCGTTGTACTCGACCAGGACTATCCGGCCCGTCGACGCCCAGCCGTCCAGCAGGCTGCGGGTACCGGAGTAGCACACCGCCGGCGCTGCGACGACACACTGTCCGCGCGGGTCCGAACTGCCGGCAAAGGCGCACTCGAAAGCGGCGGTGATGGCGGCCATCCCTGATCCAAAGGCCAACGCAGTACCACCTTCGAGTGCTCCCACCACCTGTTCGAACGGTTCCCAGCTGGGGTTTCCGGCGCGGCTGTAGCCGGGATCGCCATCGCCGCGGAACGAAGTGGCCGGCATGATGGGGGTGTTCAACGGCGCCCCGGCAGCCTGTGGCCGCCCTCCCGACACGGCGATAGTTGCCGCGGTCCATTCCGGCGCGACACCCTCACGATGTCCGCGATTGTCCGCGATCATGGTCACACTCCCATCGGCCCGGCATCCGCAGGCCGGGCGGCTCCGGCTAGTAGTGTCGCCTACCGTGTCAGCACCCGAACAGTCGGCGGTCGGACAGACGGCAGCGCGCCCATCCGACGGGCGTCCTCGAGTCGCATTGGTGTTCGGAGGCCACAGCAGTGAGCATCAGATCTCCTGTCTGTCGGCCGGCAGCATTCTGGCCGCGATCGATCGCCAGCGGTATCAGGTGACCGCGGTCGGGATTACCCGGACTGGATCCTGGCAGTTGGTCTCTGATGATCCGGATGACTATCGGATCGACGACGGCGAGTTGCCGTCCATCGTCAACAACGATCGTCCGGTGCAGTTGTCGGCGGATCCGGCTGTCGGTGGCCTGATCGACGCCGAGGGTCGCCGGATCGGAATCGATGTGGTGTTCCCGGTCTTGCATGGCGCCTACGGCGAGGACGGCACCATCCAGGGATTGTGCGAGCTTGCCGGGCTGCCCTTCGTCGGGTCCGGTGTCGCTGCCTCCGCGATCTGCATGGACAAGGTGCTCACCAAGGACCTGCTCGGGGGCGCCGGTATCCCGATCGGCGCCTACCTCGGAGTGACGGACCGGCAATGGCGACATGCTCGAACGGAGGTGTTGCGGCGGGCGCTGGAATTGGGGTTGCCGCTCTTCGTCAAACCTGCTCGTGCTGGCTCCAGCGTCGGCATCAGCAAGGTGTCGGTCGCCGAGGACCTGCCGGCGGCGATTGAAGCGGCCCGCCGCCATGACCCGCGAGTGATTGTGGAGGCGGCGATCACCGGTGGTCGCGAGATTGAGTGCGGGGTGCTGGCCGGACTCGACGGCGGCCCGCCCGAGGTCAGTGCCTGCGCCGAGATTGAAGTGCTCGGTCCGCACGCGTTCTACGATTTCGAGGCGAAGTACCTGGACGGAAGTGCCCGGATCACGGTGCCGGCGACGCTCGATGACGAGATCCGCGACCGGATCGAGAAGATCGCGTTGCAGGCCTTCGACACCCTGGGCTGCGAAGGTATGGCCCGGATCGACATGTTTGTCACCGCGGATGGCTCCGTCCTGGTCAATGAGCCGAACACCATTCCGGGGTTCACGGCAACCTCGATGTACCCAGTGGTCTGGGCGGCGGCCGGGGTGGCGTATCCGGCGTTGTTGGACCGATTGCTGCAGGATGCGATCGGCAGGAGTGGCATCGGACCCAGCTGATGTCGGGTTCGCAATCCGCCGTTACCTCAGGGTTCGCCCAGCAGATCGTCCTCGGACGGCAGGGCGGACCGAATCGGCGCAGCCAGGTCGACCAGCGGGTCGACCTCCGGGGAGTAGACGCTAGGCACGGTTACTTCGACATTTGCGGCACGGCCCACAGTCGTGAAGCGGTAGCCGCCGACCACAGGTTCGGGAAGCCAATCGACGCCGTTGATGCCGATCAACTCGGAGGTCTGTCGATAGGACGCCGGTCGTGGCACCCCGCACCGCAGCACAATCGCGGGATCGCCCCAGGCGTCGGTGCTCGGGCTGTTTGGCTGGGTACGTCGGCGCAGCTGTCCGTCGACGACCTGCGGAAGTTGTCGGCGGAGCCCCGCGCACGCAGCAGACGCGCCAGTCGGCGGGGTCACCGGCACCGGCGCCGCGCAGCCCGTCGTCACGGCGGCCATCACGACGAGCGCGCTGATCAGAGGCGTACTACGGGGCACGTCAACGTTCGGGTGATGCCGGGGACGCCCTGAATCCGGGAGATCACGAGCCGACCGAGTTCATCCATGTTCGTCGCAGAGGCCCGGGCGATCACGTCATATGGGCCGGTGACGTCCTCGGCGAACGTCACGCCGTCGATCTCGGCGATCGCCTCAGCGACCTGTTTCGACACACCGACGTCGGTTTGCACCAGGACGTACGCGTTCACTGCCACGCCGGTCATGTCCTGCGCCTCCATGTGATGAGTGGTGCTGCGAGAGTAGCGTGACCTAGTCGGAAGGAAGCAGCGTGGACGGGATTGACAGCAACAACCCGGTGGCGGGGATCGGGGAGTTCGCTCTGATCGATCGCATCACAGCCGGATTGGCCAGACCTGGATTCGTCGAGGTGGGGCTCGGTGACGACGCCGCCGTCGTCAGACTGACCGGTCCGAGGGTCGTGGTGACCACCGACATGTTGGTGGAGGGGCGACACTTTCGGCGTGCTTGGTCCGGCCCCGAGGACGTCGGACATCGCGCCGCAGCGGCCAACCTCGCCGATGTCGTGGCGATGGGGGCGGATCCCCGAGCACTGGTGGTAGCCGTCTCGCTGCCGAGCGAGATCGAAATCTCCTGGGCGAGGCAGTTGCTGACCGGAATAGCTGACGAGTGTCGAACCGTCGGTGCAGCCGTCGTGGGCGGTGACACCACCGAGACGGACGGAGGCATTGTCATCTCGATTACTGCGTTGGGGGACCTGGCTGGACGCCAGCCTGTCCTTCGCAGCGGTGCCCGGGTTGGCGATGTGGTCGCGCTGGCCGGTCGACAAGGGTGGGCCAGCGCTGGCCTCACCGTCCTGAGCCGAGGGTTCCGATCCCCTCGGGTACTGGTCGACGCACTGCGTCGCCCAGATCCGCCGTACACCTCGGGTCCCGAGGCCGCCCGGGTCGGCGCGACCTCGATGATCGACGTCAGCGATGGCCTAGTCGCCGATGTCAGACATGTCGCGGCGGCGTCCGGCGTCACAGTGGCGCTGGTGAGTTCGCTATTACCGGTGGATGCACCGCTGAAGGACACCGCCACCGCTTTCAGTGCGAATCCGTTGGTCTGGGTGTTGACCGGCGGTGACGACCATTCGCTGGTGGCAACCTTCCCACCCGATGTGGAGCCGCCGGTGGGCTTCCAACGGATCGGCGAAGTCGTCGCCGGCGACGGTCAGGTCACGGTCGATGGAGAGCCGTTCACCGACGTAGGTGGCTGGCAGCACTTCAGCTCTAGCGGCTGACTTTGCCGGCCTTCAGGCAGGAAGTACAGACGTTCAGCCTCTTCGGGGTCTTACCGACCGTGGCCTTCACGGACTGGATATTCGGGTTCCAGCGGCGCTTGGTCCGGCGGTGGGAGTGCGAAATGCTGTTGCCGAAGCCCGGGCCTTTACCGCAGACGTCGCAGGTCGAAGCCACAATGGTCTCCAGATTGTTCGTAGGGTTTGGTGCATGCGCGCAATGCGTTTAGTCTGCAATGCTAGCGTGCCCCGGTTCGATCGCTGGGTGCGGGTTGGATCGGTGGCCGGGTGCGGCCTGCGGTCTGGCAGGTGACGGTGTCAATATCCGGTCGAGGGCGGAGGTCCCATGCACGAGGCTCTTGATACCCAGGTGATTCGCCGGTGGGCGCTGCTGACGGTGGAGCAGCTGGGTTCCCAACGGGCAGAGATTGATGCCCTCAACGTATTCCCGGTGCCCGATGGCGACACCGGCACCAACCTCTACCTGACGCTGGAGGCGGCGGAGGAGGCGGTGGCGGCCGAGCCGGCGGAGGCGCTACTGGCGGAGGTGGTGGAAGCCTTCGCCCGGGGCGCACTGCTCGGCGCCCGAGGCAACTCGGGGGTGATCGCGAGTCAGTTGCTCCGCGGATTGGCCGACTCGCTTGCGGAGGAGTCCGCGGGGCAACTGCGCGGCGAGGCCCTGGCCCGGGCGCTGGCACGGGCAAGTTCGTCGGCCTACCAGGCGGTCGCCGTTCCGAAGGAGGGCACCGTGCTGACGGTCTCCAGGGCCGCGGCCGAAGGTGCCACGCTGATCGGGGACGATCTGGGTCGCACCGCGCGCGCCGCGGTCGAGACGGCGCGGGAGGCGCTCGCCCGGACCCCGGATCAGTTGCCGGTGCTGCGGGAGGCGGGGGTGGTCGACGCCGGAGGTCGGGGTCTGGTGGTGATGCTGGAGGCGTTGGACGATGCCGTCTCGGGTCGGCAGCGGGTGTCGGCGCCGGCCGCGGCTCTGATCCGGCCGACCGCACACACGCCGGTGGCTGGCTATACCGGGCCGGAATACGAGGTGATGTACCTGTTGGACGCCGCAGACGATGCGGCACAACTGCTCCGGGAACAGCTCAGCGGTTTGGGGGATTCCGTGGTGGTTGTGGGGGGCCATGGCCTCTGGAACGTTCATGTGCACACCGACACGGTGGGCGCCGCGATGGAGCGGGGGGTGGAAGCGGGCCGTCCGCACCGGATTCGGGTAACCCGACTGTTGGAGGCAGACTCGTTGCGGCAACAGGGCCGCGGGGAGATGAACAGTCGAGCGTTGGTAGTCGTCACGCACGGCCCCGGGATGGCTGCCTACCTGGCGGCAGAAGGGGTCACCGTGGTTCCGGCCAGACCTCGGGGCCGCCCGTCGACCGCTGAGTTGCTCGCCGGCGCGCAGCGCGCCAAGGCCCATGACATCGTCTTTCTTCCCAGCGACAAGGACACGTTGCCGGTGGCCGAGGCGGCCGCCTCGGCCGCTCGTGACCTGGGGTTGCGGGCCAGCGTCGTGCCCACTCGGAGCATCGTTCAAAGCTTGGCCGCGATCGCTGTTCATGATCCGCAGGCGCGGTTTGACGATGCTGTGATCGCGATGGGTCGGGCCGCCGGGGCCACCCGCTACGGCGCCGTCACGACTGCGGCCCGAGAGGCGGTCACAAACGCGGGTAGCTGTCGGCCCGGAGACGTACTCGGACTGTTGGACGGCGATATCGTCGAGATCGGTGAGGACCTGGTCAGCGTGGCCCAGAACGTGGTCGACCGACTGGTCTCCGGTTCCACCGAACTGCTCACCGTCATCACCGGGGACGATGTTCCTGCCGGGCTCGCCGACGCGGTGTCCGACCACGCCATGACTGACCGTCGGTTCCTGGAGATCGAAGTGCTCGACGGCGGGCAACCGCACTGGCCGCTGATCTTCGGGGCCGAGTGAGGAGAGCCCGGTAGCTGTGGCTGAACTCGACCCGGATCTTCAGTCGGTGGTCGGTGGTCGTACCGCCGATCGATTACACAAGGCCTTTGGAATGCGCACGGTCTCCGATGCCCTTCGGCACTATCCGCGGCGGTACATCCCTCGTGGCCAACTTACTGATCTCGCTTCGTTGCGGATCGATGAAGAGGTCACCGTGATGGCCCGGGTGAAGACCGTCAACAGCAGGTGGACGAATCCTCGAGGTGGATCTGCTCGCGGTAAGCGGACGAATGTGGTGGAAGTGGTCGTCACCGACGGCACCGGGGAATTGACCGTCACGTTCTTCAACCAGGCCTTTCGGCAGGGGCAATTGCGGCCGGGGAGACGGGGACTCTTCGCCGGCAAAGTCGGGTCCTTCCGGGGTCGGCGGCAACTGTCCCACCCGAGCTTCGTGCTGCTGCCCGAAGTGGACGAACCGAGTGACCCGGAGGCGGCCGCCGCCTTCAGCAACACCGTCATTCCGGTCTACCCAGCCACGTCCGGGATGCCGAGTTGGCGAATCCAAGCAGTCATGGCATTGGTGCTGCCGTATGCCGAGGGTGTCGCCGATCCAATACCTGACGAGGTGCGATCTCGGTATGGCCTGCTGGATCTCTCGACCGCCCTTCACGATGTCCATCGACCTGCGGACCTGGCCGCGGCCGACGCGGCCCGGGACCGATTGCGTTGGCAGGAAGCGTTCCTGTTGCAGGGTGTGCTGTTGCGTCGCCGGAGCGTGGCTCGGGCACTGACGGCAGTCCCGAGGCTGGAGAAGCCCGACGGACTTGTGGCCGCGTTGGATGCCGCGCTGCCCTTCGAATTGACACCGGGCCAGTCGCTGGTCGCCGAGGAGATTCGAGCTGACCTGGCGCAGGATCATCCGATGATGCGACTACTTCAGGGCGAGGTCGGATCGGGCAAGACGGTGGTCGCGCTACGAGCCATGCTGTCGGTGGTCGATGCCGGAGCCCAGGCGGCGTTGCTGGCACCGACGGAGGTGCTGGCCGGGCAGCACTACCGCGTCATCCTGGATTTGCTGGGGCCGATGGCCGCAGCGGGCACCTTGCAGGGCGCGGACGGAGCCACCGGCGTGGTGCTGCTGACCGGGTCCCAGCCGGCTGCTGAGCGGCGGCAGGCGCTGGCCGACATCGCCACTGGTCAGGCCGGCATCGTGGTCGGCACCCACGCCCTGATCTCCGAAGGTGTTGACTTCCACGATCTCGGCCTGGTCGTCATCGATGAACAGCATCGGTTTGGGGTGGAGCAACGGGCGCTACTACTCGACAAGGCAAGGACCGACACCCGACCCCACCTACTGGTGATGACCGCGACCCCGATACCCAGGACAGTGGCGATGACAGTGTTCGGCGATCTGGACGTGTCGACGCTGCGTGAACTGCCAGCGGGACGGTCTCCGATCGCGACGCACGTCGTGCCCGCCGCGGAACGACCGGATTACCTGAGCAGAACCTGGCTCAGGGTGCGTGAGGAAGTGGAGTCGGGACATCAGGTCTACCTGGTGTGCCCTCGCATCGAGGAAGGCGAACAGAGCGAGGCCCGCCCAGCTGGTTACCCCCCGGCGGCGGTGGTCGAGTTGGCCGACTTCCTCGCGGCAGGCCCGCTCGCCGGTATTCGGCTGGGACTGCTGCACGGGCGGCTGCGTCCCGCGGCGAAGGATGCAGTGATGGCCGCGTTTGCCGATCCGACTGGCAGCGCTGAGCCGTTGGACGTACTTGTCGCGACCACCGTGATCGAGGTCGGCGTCGATGTGCCGAACGCGACCACGATGGTGATTGTGGATGCCGAGCGATTCGGCGTCTCAGCTCTGCACCAACTCCGGGGTCGCGTCGGAAGAGGGTCAGCCCCTGGTCTGTGCCTGTTGGTCACCACCGCCGCCCAGGGGAGCCCGGCTCGGGAGCGGCTGCAGGCGGTCGCCGCCACCACCGACGGGTTCGAATTGAGTCTGGTGGATTTGCGGGCACGGCGGGAAGGTGACGTGTTGGGTGCCAACCAGTCGGGGCGCTCGAACTCGTTGCGGCTGCTGTCGGTGCTCGAGCATGAGGAGATCATTGCCCGAGCCAGGGACGAGTTCGCCGATGTGTTGGCCACTGACCCGGGCCTTCGGGGGCAGCCGGCCCTGATGGCGGCATTGGCGGCCACAGAGGCCGCAGACGACGTCGACTATCTCGAGAAGACATGACGCGGATTATTGCCGGGCGGGCCCGGGGTCGACGGCTGGAGGTGCCGCCGGTGGTGACCAGACCGACCTCCGATCGTGTTCGAGAGGCCGTCTTCTCATCGCTGGGACATCACCTGAGCGGCTGGTCGGGACGATGTGTGCTTGACCTCTATGCAGGCAGCGGGGCGATGGGACTGGAGGCGGCTTCGCGAGGGGCGTCATCTGTGCTGCTGGTGGAGCGAGATCGACGGGCTTTGGCTGTCATCCGCCGGAACATCGCCACAGCCGGACTTGAAGGCGTCAAGGTTCTGGCGGCTGACGCCACCCGGCTGGCCGCACGCGCCGCGATGGCACCAGACATCCCCGCGGTGGACCTTGTCGTGCTGGATCCGCCGTACGACCTGGACGGTGACAAGGTGGCGCAGGTGCTGTCGGATCTGCGCGTCGGCCTGTGGTTGGCGCCGGGTGCGTGGGCGGTTGTCGAACGCTCGACCCGCGGAACGCCGTTCCACTGGCCACCGGATTGGTCAACTGTCACGGATCGCCGGTACGCACAGACCGTGATTCAGCTCGGCCGTTTGGTAGCGTCAGTGCGGTCAACCGGAGAGGAGTCAACGTGAGGCGTGCAGTGTGCCCTGGCTCCTTCGACCCCGTGACCAACGGGCACCTGGACATCATCTCGCGGGCCTCGGGCCTGTTCGACGAGGTGATCGTGTCGGTGCTGATCAACAAGAAGAAGACCGGACTCTTCGCCATCCCGGAACGGATCGACATCCTGACGCAGGCAACCGCGCACCTACCAAATGTTCGCATCCTGTCATTCCACGGACTGCTGGTGGAATTCTGTCGCGAGCACGAGGTCGTCGCCATTGTGAAGGGGTTGCGGGCGGTCAGCGACTTCGACTACGAACTGCAGATGGCGCAGATGAATCATCGGTTGGCCGGGGTGGACACGCTGTTCATGTCGACCAATCCGCTGTACTCGTTCCTCTCGTCGTCGCTGATCAAGGAAGTCGCCACCTATGGCGGAGACGTCTCCGAGTTGGTGCCGGCACTGGTGCTCGAGCGACTGAACGTGAAGCTCGAACAGCAGGCCGCGCGCGCGGCGGCGGGGGAGTAGACGGTGGAGATCTTCGACCGGATCGACGACGTGGCCGACGTCATCGAGGGCGCCAAGGCGATGCCGCTGTCGCAGTCGTGTGTGGTGCCCCGCGGCGAGGTGCTGGACCTGCTGGAAGACGTCCGGGCGGCGATCCCCGACAGCGTCAGGGAAGCTGATGTGTTGCTGCGACGCCGTGATGACATTCTCGCCGACGCTCAGCGCGAAAGCGACGTGATGGTGGCCAGTGCGAAGACCGAGGTTGCCCGGCTCCGCAGCGAGGGGGCCGACGCGGTCGACCGGGCGCGCGCAGACGCCGCGCGGGAGGCAGACCGGATCATCGCCGAAGCTCGAATACACGCGGAGCGGATGGTAGCGGATCACGAAATCTCCGCCGAGGCACGTCGGCAGGGAGCGGAAGCGGTCGATCACGCTCGCCGGGAGGCAGATCGGGTGCGACTGCAGGCAGACAGCTATGCGGCCAGCAGATTGGCCGACCTTGAGGATGCGCTGGCGGGGGCGTTGAACGAGGTCCGTCGCGGACAGTCGCAGGTGCAGCGCAGGATCGACCGGCCGCAGGTGGTTCACCACCAGCCCCCGATCGGTGCGACTGAGGACATCTTCGATTTGGAGTCGGTGGGTGGTTTCGACGAGGGTCGTCACCCCCCGCGACGGTAGGGCGACGGTAGGCTGCCGCGAGTGAGCAGAGTGACAAACACCCAGCAGCACCCGGACCCGCGGGATCCGGCGGTGATCGATGTGCACGACTTTCGACGTGCCGGTGGGATGAAGCGGCTGCAGCGAGTCGCGCGGGCAGGTGAGGACCTCGGCAATGCCGTGATCAAGGTGCCGGTCGGTGCCCCGATCGAACTCGACCTGCTGCTGGAGTCTGTGATCGAAGGCGTACTAGTCACCGGCACCGCATCGATGGTGGCGGTAGCGGAGTGCAGCCGCTGCTTGACGCCGATGGAAGCGGCTCAGCAGATCGACTTCTCCGAACTCTTCCTCTGGGATCCGCAGTTACCGGAGGAACTCTCCGACGACGACGAACCGCTGCCGGTCGTCGCCGACGGGCTCATCGATCTCGGTCCACTCCTGCGCGACGCGATTGTGATCGAGCTGCCGTTGGCACCGGTCTGTGAGCGGTCGTGTCCGGGTCTCTGTGACATCTGCGGTGCGCCGCTAGCGACTGATCCCGAGCACGATCACGAGCAGCCCGATAGCCGTTGGGCAGAGTTGAAGTCGCTTGATCTGGGATCCGCCGACGGCCCCTGAGGTCCGGTTTGGAATACTTAAGGCTAAGTGTGTGTATGGCGGCCGTAGATCGGCCACCCGATGGCTCAGCAACCAATCCCTGACCCGCTTCAGCGGGCGAAACGAAAGGAACCACCGTGGCTGTCCCGAAGCGGAAGATGTCCCGCAGCAACACCCGGTCGCGCCGCTCACAGTGGAAGGCGACAGCGCCGACGCTGGTGGCGTGCGATCGCTGCCGCGCCCCGAAACTTCCCCACACAGCCTGCGGCGCGTGCGGGACGTACGCCAAGCGCCAGGTCCTCGACGTCTGAGCGGGAGAACGCTCGAGGTGTCGGTTTCCAAATCCGGGCCCGGAGAAGTGCTTCCGCTGTTGACCGAGTCGCAGGCCAGGGAGTTGGTGACTGGCGCACTCGGTCGGGTGTTGGACCTGGCGCCCACGACGTTGCGGGATGACACTCCGCTGGCCGGCGTGGGGGCCGATAGCGTCGCCCTAATCGCATTTGTCGACGTGCTGGCGCAAGACGGCGGGCTCGAATTGGACCAGGGTGGCGACGACGTAGATGAGGGTCTGTTGCGCGCCGTCACGGTGGCGGACCTGGTGGAGATTGCCGTCATCGCCAGCGGCCGGTCGGGGACTCGACGCCGATGACGGCCGGGCGACAACGCGACCTTGACCGGTTGCAAGACACTCTCGGTGTCCGGATCGACCCCGTACTGTTGGAGTTGGCGTTGACCCACCGTTCGTTCGCCTTTGAGGCAGGTGGTGTCCCCACCAACGAACGGTTGGAATTCCTGGGCGATTCGGTTCTGGGCCTGGCGGTGACAACGGACCTCTACAACGCCCACCCGGAACTCTCCGAGGCTGAGCTGGCGAAGATGCGGGCCTCCGTGGTGAATGCGCGGGCACTTGCCGAGGTCGCCGCCGCACTCGGAATCGGGCGGGTGTTGCTGCTCGGCCGGGGCGAGGATGCGACCGGCGGGCGGGAGAAGACCTCCATCCTGGCCGACACGATGGAGGCTGTGATCGGCGCCACCTACCTCAGTGCTGGCGTCGAGCTGGCCAACGAGATGGTGCTGCGACTGTTCCGCCCGCTACTGAACCGATCAGCTCAGCTTGGGGCCGCGCTGGACTGGAAGACGAGCCTGCAGGAACTCACCAGCGAACTTGCCCTAGGGGTGCCGGAATACCGCGTCGAGTCCTGCGGACCCGACCACGCGAAGCAATTCCAGGCGGAGGTGCTGGTCGCTGAGGATCAGCTCGGCGTGGGGACTGGCAGTTCGAAGAAGGTGGCCGAGCAGCATGCCGCCGAGGCCGCCTGGCTGACGTTGAGTGGCCGGCCTCGGGAGTAGCGCGATGCCCGAATTGCCAGAGGTCGAGGTTGTCCGCGCGGGCCTGCAACGGTGGGTCACTGGACGGCGGATTGAGCGAGTCCTGGTGCACCGGGATCGGTCGGTGAGACGCCATCCGGCCGGGCCCGAGGACTTCTGTGACCGGCTGGCAGGAGCTCGACTCGGCGCGGCCCGCCGACGCGGCAAGTTCCTGTGGTTGGAGTTGGCGGACCAGCAGGAGGCGCTGGTAGGCCATCTGGGGATGAGCGGGCAGCTATTGGTCCCGGCATCGGGAGCCGCAGGTGGGACCCACACGCGTGTCAGTGTCGAGTTCAGCGACGGCGGTCGGCCGCTGCTGTTTGTCGACCAGCGGACCTTTGGTTGGTTGGCGGTACAGCAGTTGGTGGCGGGAACTGCCGACAGGAGGGTGCCATTGGCGGTCGCCAGCATTGCGCCTGACCCGTTCGAGCCGGAATTCGACCCGGCGGAGGTCGCCAGACGACTGCGTCGCCGGTCAGGTTCGGTGAAGACGGCCCTGCTGGATCAGAATCTGATCGCCGGGGTGGGCAACATCTACGCAGACGAGGCGCTCTGGCGGGCCCGCCGGCATTGGGCGACTCCGTGCGATCGACTGCGCCAGGCAGACGCAGTCGCGTTGCTGGACCACGCCCGGGAGGTGATGGCGGCCGCGCTGCAGCAGGGCGGAACGTCCTTCGACAGTCTGTATGTGAATGTCAACGGTGAGAGCGGCTACTTCTCCCAGACCCTCGCTGCCTACGGTCGGGCCGGGTCGCCGTGCCAGCGGTGTGGCGCCGCGATAGTGCGGGAACCGTACGCGAATCGGTCGTCGTTCCGCTGCCCACGGTGCCAGCGGCGACCCGCAGGACTTCCGAACATCGGTCGCTCTGGTCGGTAGCAGGTGTCCCGCGTCACTTCCGGCGAGGCAGCCGGTTACACAGGGTTACTCGCGAGTAGAATTGGACAGACACGGTCGCGGATGCCGACCGTGACACCCTCACAAGGAGTCCTCAATGTCGCGCGCGCTCTACATCGCCCCCACCTCCCCGGAACTGGCCGCTCAGGTCGCTTCGCTGCGGGCTCGGGTGCGCGAATTGGAGGAGGAGGTCACCCGGCTTCGGTCGGGACACGTCGACTTGGACGCTGAACTGGCAATGGTCAGCGGATCCGCCGCCACCGCCAGCGTCTGAGCACGCTCGCCGGTGGCGACCGCAGCAGTGTCCCTGCGCGGGCGTGCTGCTGGCCCCGGCTACGCTGACCGGACGCGTCGCTACCGCCGGGAGCAGTCTTGTACTTGAAGTCCCTCACCCTCCGTGGGTTCAAATCCTTCGCCTCGGCGACCACCCTGGACTTCGAACCGGGGATCACCTGTGTTGTCGGGCCCAATGGTTCGGGTAAGTCCAACGTGGTCGACGCGATTGCCTGGGTGATGGGCGAGCAGGGCGCGAAATCGCTACGTGGCGGCAAGATGGAAGATGTCATCTTCGCCGGGACGTCCGGCCGCGCCCCGCTGGGTCGAGCCGAAGTCGCGTTGACAATCGACAACAGCGATGGCGCGCTGCCCATCGACTACACCGAAGTCACGGTCACCCGAACGATGTTTCGCAACGGTGGCAGCGACTACGCCATCAACGGCGAGGGCTGCCGGCTGCTGGACGTACAGGAACTGCTCAGCGACACCGGGATCGGTCGGGAGATGCATGTCATCGTCGGCCAGGGCCGGCTGGACGCCATTCTGCATGCCTCGCCGGAGGATCGCCGTGGCTTCATCGAGGAAGCCGCCGGGGTCCTGAAGCACCGCAAGCGCAAGGAGAAGGCGCTGCGCAAACTCGACGCCATGCAGGCCAATCTGACGCGGTTGACGGACCTGACGACTGAACTCCGCCGGCAACTCAAACCGTTGGGCAAGCAGGCCCAACTTGCCCGCCGGGCCCAAATCATCCAGGCCGATCTGCGCGATGCCCGGCTGCGGCTGCTGGCCGATGATGTCACGACGCTGACCGAGGCGCTGGCCAAGGAAGAATCCGACGAGGCGATGATTCGCGCCCGGCAGGCGGAGGTGGAGGCGGCGCTGGCGGCCGCCCGGGAGCGGGAAACCGCGGTGGAGGCCGAGGTTGCCGCCGAGGCTCCGCTGCAGGCGCGGGCGCAGGACACCTACGTGGCGCTGGCTAGCGTGCGGGAGCGGTTCGCAGGGTTGCGGTCAGTGGCGCAGGAGCGTCTCCGGAACGCCGATGGGGCGGTCGATGCGTTGCCGGTAGGGCCCGACCCGGAATCGTTGCAGCGGCAGGCCGACGAGGCTCGGGCGGAAGGCGCCCAACTGCGGGATCAGGTCGAGGTGCACCGGAAGGAACTCGCGGCCGCCGGTCAGACGCGGGCGCAGGCCGAGCAGGCGTTCGCAGTGGAGGAGCGTCGACTGGCCGCCCAGGAACGCGCGGCCGCAGATCGGCGCGAAGGGTTAGCGACGTTGACCGGTCGAGTGGCTGCGGCGACGTCCCGGCTGGAGGCGCGACGATCCGAAGTCGAGCGGCTCGCGGCAGCCCGGCAGGAGGCGTTGGGACGTGCGGCCGCCGCGCGCGGGGAGTATCAGGCGTTGGAGAACCGGATATCCGGCCTCGACGCCGGCGAACAGGGACTTGATGCGACCTTCGAGCAGGCCCAGCAGGCGGTCGACGAGGTGGATCAGGAGTTGCTGGCACTGCGGGAATCCCAAGCCGACGCGGCTCGCCGGCGAACCGCGTTGGAAGCCCGGGTGGAAGCCCTGCGGATGGCTTTGACTCGGAAGGACGGAGCAGCCTCGCTGCTGGCAGCCGATGCTGGAATCTCTGGTGTGCTGGGGTCGGTCGCGGCCCTGTTGCGAGTAGAGCACGGCTACGAGACGGCGGTGGCCACCGCGCTCGGTTCGATGGCCGACGCGGTTGCGGTGTCCGGAGTGCCCGCCGCGACGGAGGTGCTGGCGCGGCTGCGGGGGCAGCAAGAGGGACGGGCACATCTGCTGCTGAGCGCAGCTTCGACCCCCGAGGATTCCTGGCCGGAGTTGCCCTCCGCAGCTGTCTACGCGATAGATGTCGTGACAGCCCCGGCCGAGCTGCGGCCGGGGCTGGTCCGACTGCTGCGTCGAGTAGCGGTCGTGGCAGACCTGCCTGCCGCGCGGGCACTTGTGGAAACGGCCGACGTGATCGCAGTCACCAAGGAGGGGGATCTGCTCGGCCGGGACACCGCCAGTGGTGGTTCGGATCGCGCTCAGAGTCTGCTGGAGGTGCAATCTGCCCACGACGATGCCGAGGCGGAACTCGCCCGGGTGGGCCATCAACTGGATCGGCTTGCGTTTGACCTTGCCGCGGTCGAAGGACGTCGGGAGCACGCCCGGTCCGCGGCCGAGGCGGCGCTGGAGCGGTTGCACGAGTCCGATGCCCGACTGGCGGCTGTCGCCGAGCAGTTGGGCACCCTCGGTTCGGCAGTCAGAGCTGCGCAGGCTGAGGCAGACCGATTGCTGTCTGCCGGGCAGTCTGCCGAACAGGCCGCCGACGACGACGGCCGGAACCTCAGCGAGCTCCGGTTGCGGCTGGGTGAGGCCGAGTCCGAACCGCAACCGGACGTCGCCGGCGGTGATCGCCGAGAGGATTTGCGGTTCGAGTTGGAGGCCGCTCGGTCGGCTGAAGTAGACACCCGACTGGCGCTGCGGACGGCGGAGGAACGCGAGCAGACGACCGCCGCGAGGGTGATCGAACTTGACGGGGCCGCTCGGCGGGTGCGAGCACAGCGAGAGGCGGTCGCACGACGGCTCGAGCGACAGCGTCGGGAGGCTGCGGTGGCTCGCGAAGTGCTTGCGGTGCTGGACACCCTCGATGATCGGCTGAACGCCTCGGTGGCCGCGGCCCAACACCTCAGAGAAGAGTCCGAGCGGGCGAGAAGTGGCCGGGACCAGGAACTCAGGGAACTCCGCTCGCGGCTGCGCACCCTGTCCGCGGAACTGGACGGATTGACGGACTCGGTGCACCGCGATGAATTGGCCAAGACCGAACAGCGGATGCGGATTGACTCCGCTTTGGAGCGGGCGATGACGGATTTCGGGGTCGATCCGGAAACGCTGGTCGAGGAATACCACCCCGGAGTTCCCGTGCCGCCGTCGGCGGTACCGGCCGCGGACGCGCAGGACGAACCGGATCGGCCATCGGCTGAGCCGATCGCTTACGTCCGCGAGCAGCAACAGGCGCGATTCCGGAAAGCGGAGAAGGAACTCGCCTTGCTGGGTCGGGTCAATCCGTTGGCGCTGGAAGAGTTCACCGCCATGCAGGAGCGGCAGGCCTTCCTCGGTGCGCAGCTGGAGGATCTGAAGGCTGGTCGGGAGGACCTGCTGGGGATCATCTCCGATGTCGACGCCCGAGTGGAGCAAGTGTTCGCAGAGGCCTACGCGGACGTTGCAGCCCAGTTCGAGGGAGTGTTCTCGCGACTCTTCCCGGGGGGTGAAGGCAGGTTGACGCTGACCGAGCCGTCGGACATGTTGGCTACTGGTGTGGAGGTGGAGGCCCGACCTGCGGGTAAGCGGGTGAAGCGGCTCAGCCTGCTCAGCGGCGGGGAGAGGTCGTTGACCGCGGTGGCCTTCCTGGTGGCCTTGTTCAAGGCCAGACCCAGCCCGTTCTACCTGCTCGACGAGGTCGAGGCGGCTTTGGATGACGTCAACCTGGGGCGGTTGTTGGACATCCTGGAGGAGTTGCGCGCCACGAGTCAGCTGTTGGTCATCACCCACCAGAAGCGCACCATGGAAATTGGTGATGCCCTTTACGGCGTCACCATGCGGGATGGCGTGACCTCGGTCATCAGTCAGCGGCTGCGCGAGTCGGCCTAACCGACTCAACCGGAACATTGCGTAGCCCCTGAGGTACGGGTAAGTCCGGTTACCCGCCGGTAGGCCTCCGGGGTCTGCCACGCCAGCGACCGGTGGGAGAATCTCTGCTCGTGAACCCAACGCTGTTGATCGTCCTCATCGTCGCTGCCCTGGTCATCGTCGGCGGCGTCACCACCGCCCTGGTCGTCCGTAGTCGTAGACACCGGGCTCTGACGGCTGCACCGCCGCGTCCGGGCATCGACTACGCACCAGGGGTTGGTGACGACGACTCCGTCCCGCGCGACACCGAGCGCCGGACCATCGAAGACGCTGGCCTTACCGGCACCGCCCTGCTGGACCGCCCGGCCGACACCGTCGAGGTGGCCGCGGAACCCGGGGTGGTCCTGGAGGTGCCGCTGCCCTCGGCCGGTCGTTGGACCAGGTTGAAGGCGCGGCTGGCCCGGTCGAACAGTGCACTCGGCAAGGCACTGCTGCAACTTTTGACCTCCGACAACCTCGATGAGGCCGCCTGGCAGGAAATCGAGGACACCCTGCTGCTCAGTGATCTGGGAGTGGCCCCCAGCCAGGAACTCGTCGAGCGGTTGCGGACCCGAGTGAGGGTGGAGGGAACCGCGGATCCGGTACAGGTGCGGGCGATGCTGCGGGAGGAGTTGCTGGCATTGGTGGATCCGGAACTGGATCGGACCGTCATCACCCGTCGCGACGACGGTCCTGCGGTGCTGATGGTGGTCGGGGTCAACGGCACCGGCAAGACCACCACCACCGGCAAGATCGCCCGACTGCTAGTGGCCGACGGCAGGACGGTGGTGCTGGGTGCAGCCGACACTTTCCGGGCGGCGGCCTCTCAGCAACTGCAGACCTGGGGTGACCGCGTCGGGGCGGTTGTGGTCCGCGGTGACGAGGGGGCCGACCCGGCCGCGGTGGCGTTCGACGCTGTCCGCGATGCGACAACCGAGGGGGCCGATGCGGTGATCATCGACACCGCAGGTCGGCTACACACGAAGGTCGGGCTGATGGACGAACTCGGCAAGGTGAAGCGCGTCATCGGGAAGCAGGCACCGGTCTCAGAGGTGTTGCTGGTGCTGGATGCCACCACCGGCCAGAACGGTCTGGTGCAGGCCCGGGTGTTCTCCGAGGTGGTGGATGTCACCGGCATTGTGCTGACGAAGCTGGATGGCACCGCGAAGGGCGGGATCGTGGTCGCGGTGCAGCGCGAACTAGGCGTGCCGGTGAAGTTGGTAGGACTCGGGGAAGGCCCCGACGACCTCGCTCCGTTCGAGCCCGAGGCCTTCGTCGACGCGCTGCTGGACTGACCAACCCGCCGCAGTCGGGCGCCGCAGCCGCGTAACACGACGGCAACAAAGGGCCGCCAAACGTCACCCGGCAGAAACGTGCTGACCAACTCCGGGAAACAGCCGACAGCGAGTCTCATCTCGACCACGGAAATAATGGGCGAGAGGAGAGCACGATGCCCGAAATCAATAGCGGGGACACAGCATGGGTCCTCGTGAGCGCGGCGCTGGTGCTGCTGATGACACCAGCACTGGCGTTCTTCTACGGCGGAATGGTCCGTATGAAGAGCGTGCTCAACATGATGATGATGAGCTTTGGTGCGCTGGCATTGGTCAGTGTGCTGTGGGTGCTGTACGGCTACTCGATGGCGTTCGGTAACAGCACCGGTGGCAAGGGATTGCTGGGAGATCCGACCGAGTTCCTCGGGTTGAAGGGTCTGATGAACCCCGAGTCCGTGTCCGGCAGCATCCCGTCGATGGCGTTCGTGGCCTTCCAGGCCGTGTTCGCGATCATCACGGTGGCGCTGATCTCGGGGGCCATCGCGGACCGCGCGAAATTCGGTACCTGGATGATCTTCGCTGGTATTTGGGCAACGCTGGTCTACTTCCCAGTCGCTCACTGGGTGTTCGCGTTCAGCAGCAAGGACGGCAGTTACACCGGTGGCTGGATCGCGAACAACTTGGGCGCGATCGACTTCGCCGGTGGCACGGCGGTGCACATCAACGCGGGCGCGGCGGGTCTGGCACTGGCGATTGTGCTGGGTAAGCGGATCGGCTTCGGCAAGACGGCATTCCGGCCACACAACCTGCCGTTCGTGATGCTCGGCGCAGGTCTGTTGTGGTTCGGCTGGTTCGGCTTCAACGCCGGTAGCGCCCTCACCGCCGGCACGACCGCATCTGTGGTCTGGATGACCACCCTCACCGCGACCGCAGCTGGCTCGCTCGCCTGGATGCTCACCGAGCGGCTGCGTGACGGTCACGCCACCTCGTTGGGTGCCGCGTCCGGCATCGTCGCTGGTCTGGTTGCCATCACCCCTGCGTGTTCCTCGGTGAACATCTTGGGCGCGCTGGCGATCGGTGTAGTGGCGGGTGTCCTCTGCGCCCTGGCCGTCGGACTGAAGTACCGCTTCGGGTTCGACGACTCGCTGGACGTCGTCGGGGTCCACCTGGTCGGTGGCATCGTCGGCACGTTGATGATCGGCTTCGTCGCCACCGAGGAGGCACCGGCAGCTGTCAGCGGCTTGTTCTACGGCGGCGGTTTCAGCCAACTCGGTAAGCAGGCCGTGGCAGGTGGTGCGGTGCTGGCGTACAGCCTCATCCTGACCCTGATCATCGGGTACGCGTTGAGCAAGACGATTGGGTTCCGAATCGATCAGGACGCCGAGGCCGAAGGTATCGACGTCACCCAGCACGCCGAATCGGCGTACGAGTCATCGGACGGTTACGGCGGCGCGTTCGCAGGTTCAATCGGATCGGTCAGCAGCAAGAAGAAGGAGGAGGTGTCGGCATGAAACTCGTGACCGGAGTGATCAAGCCGTTCAAGCTCGACGACGTCAAGGAGGCGCTGCAGACGTTCGGAATCTCCGGACTGACGGTCTCCGAGGTCAGCGGCTACGGTCGCCAGGGTGGACACACCGAGGTGTACCGGGGGGCCGAATATACGGTCGACCTGATCCCGAAACTGCGGATCGAGGTTGTGGTGGACGACGAGGATGCCGCCGACGTGGTGAACCTGATCGTCAAATCCGCCGCCACCGGCAAGATCGGTGACGGGAAGGTGTGGACCGTGCCGGTCGACGAACTGGTGCGGGTGCGTACCGGCGAACGGGGGTCGGCCGCGCTGTAGCTGTCAGGCGACTAGCTGGAGCGCTGTGCGCAGCGCGACTGTCAGCAGGCGGAGGGGTCGGTGCCATTTGTGCCCGGCCCCTCCGCCGTGCGGTTGGCCGAGGGCCGCAGAGAACCGGGGGTGCGGGGAGCCCGTGCAGGTGGGAGATAGTTGTCGACACGATCGAGGAGAGGAAGCATGACAGTGGTCCTGGATTCCGCGCAGCCGGAAGTCTTCCGCGCAGCCCGTGAGACATTACTGGCCAGCCCCTTCATCGACCCGGCGGTCCGGCGGGCAGAACTTGCGGACCTGACCGATGCCTGGCTTCGACGGTTGTTCCTCGACTCCGGCGCCGACCCGGCCAGTTGCGCGCTGGTGGCCATCGGCGGATATGGTCGCCGAGAGTTGGCGCCAGGTAGCGATATCGATGTGTTGCTGCTGCACACCCCCGGGTCAGCCGTCGGGGTTCCGGCAGACAGAATCTGGTACCCGATCTGGGATTCCGGGGTGCGCCTTGACCACAGCGTGCGTACCCCCGCCCAGGCCCGGCGGCTGGCGAACTCGGATGTGAAAGTGATGCTGGGGCTGTTGGACGGCCGCACGATAGCCGGCGATGAGTCGCTACTCGCCGGACTGCGCGCCTCTTCGCTGTCGGATTGGCGGGCCCGGGCGGCCGTCCGGCTACCCGAACTGCGACAGATGGTGGCCAACCGACGGGAGAGCTTCGGTGAGCTCGCCTACCTACAGGAACCTGAGTTGAAGGAGAGTCTCGGCGGACTGCGCGATCTCACCATCATGCGGGCGATAGCGGCATCCTGGGTAACTGACGTCCCGCGCGCCGCGTTGGAGGCGCCGCACCTGCTACTGCTCGACGTCCGGGATGCGCTGCACACCTCCACCGGACGCAGTAGTGACCGACTGTTGCGGCAGGAGCAGCCCGGCGTAGCGCGACTGCTGGGGATCGAGGATCCGGACGGCGACGGCGACGGCGTCCTTCGGGCGGTGGCGGCCGCGGGCAGGACGATTGATTGGGCGGCAGACATTGTCTGGCACCGGGTGGACCGAGTGGGTCGGCCTGCCCGCGTTCCCGGCCTGCGCAAACTTCGAGGTCCCAAGGTCCCGGCTCGGGCGCCCTTGGCAGACGGGGCGGTAGTGGCGGACGGGGAGGTCGTGCTGGCCCGCGACGCCCGGCCGTCGAGGGATCCTGCGCTTCTGCTGAGAATGGCCGCTGCCTCGGCGCGCGCGGGATTGCGGATCGCGCCGGCCACTCTGACCCGACTGGCGGAGACCACCGGATCGGCACCGGTGCCCTGGTCGGACGAGATGCGCAACTCGTTTGTCGCGCTGATCGGCGCCGGCCGGGGGACAGTCCCGGTGTGGGAGGCCCTAGACCAGCAGGATCTGATCACCCGGCTGGTGCCGGAATGGGCCGCAACCCGCAGCGCACCACAGCACAATCCGGTGCACGTCCACACGGTGGATCGGCACATGTTGGAGACGGCCGTCCGGGCAAGTTCGCATGCCCGTGAGGTGGCCCGGCCTGACCTGTTGTTGGTGGCGGCGATCCTGCATGACATCGGCAAGCCTGCGGGGGCGGCCAAACACAGCGAAGTGGGCGCTGTGATGGTGGCCGAGATCGCACCCCGGATGGGTTTCAGCCAGCAGGACACGGAGGTGCTGGTGGCGCTGGTCGCCCACCACCTGTTGCTGTCGGAGACTGCGACGAGGCGCGATATCGAGGACCCGGCCACGGTGGCCGCTGTGGCGGCAGCAGTGCAGCGGATCGATGTGCTGGAGTTGCTCCGGGCACTGACGATGGCTGACGCCCAGGCCACCGGGCCGGCAGCCTGGAGTCCGTGGAAGGCCGGCTTGGTGGACACTCTGGTGACTCGGGTACGGGCCGCCCTGGACGGCGAACCCGCCCCCGACTTGCCGGGTCCGAGTGAATTGGAGCAGGCCGCAGCGACGACCGGTGATGTCGTGGTGATGCACCGCACGGTGGGAGGGCTGGAGGAGTTGACGATCGGTGCGCCGGCCTCCCGCGGAGACATTGCCGACGCCGCCGGGGTGTTGGCGCTGCACAGACTTCAGGTGATCGACGCGCGCGCTCACACGGTCGCTGGCCGATCGGTCAGCACTTGGCGGGTGACTCCCTCCTTCGGAGAGCCACCCGATCCACAACGGTTGGCGGTGGACCTTCGGCGGGTGGTCGCCGGCACCCTGGACGTGAAGGATCGGTTGCGCCGCAGGGAGACCTCGTTCGAGTACGCCGCGGACGCCCCCGCCCCGCGGGTGGCGGTGGTCGCGGATGCCTCCGACCGGGCGACGGTGGTAGAGGTCAGGGCAGCCGATTCGCCCGGCTTGCTACACCGGCTGCTGCGTCGGATGGAGTCGGCAGGGGCGCGCGTGCAGGCAGCGAAAGTGTCCACCCTCGGTTCGGATGTGGTCGATGTGTTCTACCTGCTCAACGACGACGGCCTACCGTTGTCGGCAGCTGCGGTTGAGGATCTCCGCGGCAGGTTGGTTGAGGCCGCCGAGCTACCGGGCTAGCCGCAGCGGGACGATCCGGCGAGGGTAGGGTGGGGGCTTCGACGTGTTCTAGGACTCGAGGGCCCATACGTGTTCGCAACCCTGTCTGATCGCCTGGCGGCGACCTTCAAGAACCTCCGCGGTAAAGGTCGGCTGTCACCCGCCGACGTGGATGCCACCGTCCGGGAGATCCGCACCGCGCTGCTGGAAGCCGACGTCGCGCTGCCGGTGGTGCGCGATTTCTGCGCCCGGGTGAAAGAGCGGGCGCTGTCGGAGGAAGTGTCCGGGGCACTCAACCCCGCCCAGCAGGTCGTCAAGATCGTGAACGACGAATTGATCGCGATTCTCGGCGGGGAGACCCGTCGGATGCGATACGCGAAGCGTCCGCCGACCGTGATCATGCTGCTTGGCCTACAGGGGGCAGGAAAGACCACGCTGGCCGGCAAACTCGCTCGCTGGCTGGGGGAGCAGGGCCATCGACCGCTGCTTGTTGCCGCCGACCTGCAGCGCCCGAACGCTGTTGATCAACTCTCAGTAGTGGCCGAACGGGTCGGCGTCGGGGTCTATGCGCCAGAACCCGGTAACGGCGTCGGCGACCCGGTCGTGGTGTCCCGCGGTGGGGTCGCCCATGCCGAGGCGAACGGTTACGACGTGGTTGTGGTGGACACTGCCGGTCGGTTGGCCATCGACGAGGACCTGATGAATCAGGCGCGGGGGATTCGCGACGCCGTCGCCCCCGACGAGGTGCTGCTGGTCATCGACGCGATGATCGGCCAGGACGCCGTCGTCACGGCCAACGCCTTCAACGAGGGTGTCGGGTTCGACGGCGTGGTGCTGACCAAGCTGGATGGGGACGCCAGGGGCGGTGCGGCACTGTCGGTCAGGCAAGTGACTGGCCGGCCGATCATGTTCGCCTCCACCGGTGAGAAGCCGGAGGATTTCGAACCCTTCCATCCCGATCGGATGGCATCCCGAATCCTCGATATGGGCGACATGATGACGCTCATCGAGCAGGCCGAGCGCGCCTTCGACGCCGACCAGGCGGCCGCGATGGCCGACAAGATGGCGCGTGGTGACGATTTCACGCTCGAGGACTTCCTCGAGCAGATGCAGGCCGTCAAGAAGATGGGCTCACTCGGCAAGCTGATGGGAATGCTGCCGGGGATGGCCGATGCCCGCAAGCAGTTGGAGTCCCTGGATGAGCGCGAAATCGACCGGGTGACGGCGATCATCCGTTCGATGACGCCTGAAGAGCGGCGGAACTCGGCCATTCTCAACGGTTCCAGGAGGGCGCGTATCGCCCGCGGATCCGGGGTCCACGTCAGTGAAGTCAATAACCTGCTCGAGCGGTTTGCGCAGGCCCAGAAGATGATGAAGCGGATGACCGCGGGCATCCCCGGAATGCCCGGCGGTGGTAAGAAAGGCAAGGGTAAGCAGGCGGCGGCGGGGCGTCGGGCCAAGAAGGGGCGCAGCGGCAACCCGGCCAAGCGAGCCGAGCAGGAGGCGGCGGCGCTGCTGGCACCGGCCGCCGAGCCCGGCTCGGGCCTGCTCGCGCCGAGCGGCACCAAAGGTGTTCCGGGGCGGGATCCGCTTGCCACCGGCGCAATGCCGGAGTTGCCCCCGGAACTGCGTCGGATGCTTGGCGACGGCTGACCCGATCGAGGTGCGGCCAGACGCTGTCTGGCAGAATGAGCGGGTCGATCCCGCAGTCGGGCCCTCTTCCCGTCGGCATGGGAGTCATTGTGTCCGCGACGGTGCCAGCCCCACGGTGCCCGGACGGTCCATCCGTACCATTACTTTGGAGAAAAGCGCCTCGTGGCCGTCAAGATCAAACTCAAGCGTATTGGCAAGATCCGCAACCCGCAGTACCGCATCGTCATCGCCGACGCCCGCGCCAAGCGCGACGGTCGGGCGATCGAGGAGATCGGTATCTATCAGCCCAAGCAGGACCCGTCGTTGATCCGGGTGGATTCCGCGCGGGTGCAGTACTGGCTTGGTGTCGGCGCCCAGCCCACCGAGGCCGTCACGGCGCTGCTGAAGGTCACCGGCGACTGGCAGAAGTTCAAGGGCCTGCCAGGGGCCGAGGGCACCCTCCGGTTCGCTGAGCCGAAGGCCGACAAGACGGCTGTATTCGCGACTGCGGTAGAGGCCGCGGCCAAGGCTGGCGATGCGCCCGCGAGGCCGAAGGCTGCGAAGAAGGCCGAACAGGCCGCCGAGGTGGACACTGCCGAAGCGGAGGTGGCGGCAATCGAGACCGCCGCCGATGAGGTTGCAGAGGAGGCCACCGACCTGGCGGCCACTGAGGCAGAGGCCACGGCGGACAGCACCGCAGACTCCGGTTCCAAGGACTGATCCGGTGGTCGCAGCGGAAGCCCTCGAGCATCTCGTCCGCGGGATTGTCGAGCACCCCGACGATGTCACTGTGTCGGAGCGTCGAAACCGCAACCGGGGCGACAGCCTCGCGGTCCGCGTCCACCCGGACGATATGGGTCGGGTGATCGGACGTTCCGGTCGGACGGCTTCGGCGATTCGGACTGTGGTGAAGGCGGTCGGTGGCGGCAAAGCCGTTCGGATCGACTTCCTCGACGTGGGCGAGCGCTGACCTGCGCGTCGTCGTTGGCCGGATCGGCCGAGCCCACGGGCTCCGTGGCGATGTCGCCGTGGAGGTTCGGACGGATGATCCCGGGCTGCGGTTCTCGCCCGGCGCGCTGCTGTATGTCGCGGCGGAGTCGAGCGACGGCGCGAAGGATCCGGCGCGGCCGGAGACACTGGTCGTTGTCGCGGCCCGGTGGCACTCCGGTCGACTGCTGCTGCGGTTCGAGGGGATTGTCGATCGTGACGCGGCCGAGCGGGTACGTGGGCTGCTGCTGGAGGTCGAGCAGGATCCAGCCGAGTTGCCGTTGACCGGTGACGAGTTTTACGACCACCAACTCGTCGGGTTGGCCGCCCACTTGATGACTGGCGAATTGTTGGGGTCGGTCACCGACGTGCTGCACGTCCCGGGTCAGGATCTGCTGGTCGTGACCACCGAGGATGGCGAGGCGATGATTCCGTTTGTTGCCGAGATCGTGACCGAGGTGGATATCGTGACTGGCCGCCTTCTGGTGGATCCGCCCGAGGGGTTGATCTGAGCGTGGGCACCGAACCGCCGGATCCGGTCGGTCTGGAGATGCGAATAGACGTGGTGTCGATCTTCGTCGACTACCTGGCGCCGCTGAACCTGTCCCTGGTCGGTCGAGCCCAGCGTTCGGGCCTACTCGACGTGCAGTTGCATGACCTGCGCGGCCATGCCACCGATCGGCACCGGACGGTGGACGACAGCCCCTACGGTGGCGGACCCGGGATGGTGATGCGCCCAGATGTCTGGGGTGAAGCCCTGGATTCGGTGCTGGCGCAGGCCTCGGAGTCGCCGCCTGTGCTGGTGGTGCCGACCCCCTCCGGGGAGCCGTTCACCGCCGCCGTAGCCGAGGAATTGGCGGGTTCGGGCTGGTTGGTGTTTGCCTGCGGCCGTTATGAGGGCATCGATGCTCGGGTGATGACGCACTACCGGGATAGGTGCGAGGTACGCGAGATCAGCATCGGTGATGTGGTGCTGGCTGGCGGCGAAGCCGCCGTGCTGGTGATGGTCGAGGCGATCGCCCGACTGCTGCCCGGCGTACTGGGCAATCCGGCCAGCGCTGCGGACGACTCATTCGCCCCGGGCCGCGCTGGGGGACCGTTGGAAGGGCCCGTCTACACCCGGCCGCCGGTGTGGCGCGGGCTGTCGGTACCGCCGGTGCTGATGTCCGGGGATCATGGCGAGGTGTCCCGATGGCGGGCACAGGAGTCGGCAGATCGCAGCCGGGCCATGCGACCTGACCTGGTACCGCCGGACGTTCCCTGAGACGCCTGTGTCAAACTTGTGTCCTCTCGTAGCGCTCGTGCCTGCCGCAGGGGGCTGTGCGTTTCCCACCGGGAGCAGATGCGGGGCAGTCAGTTGTCGGCCCCCCCCGTCCAAGTCTCAAATAGCTGGAGCGTCCTGCGGCGCGCCACGAGGAGCTGAATATGAACGTCCTAGACAGTCTCGACGCCGGATCCATGCGCGACGACATTCCTGCCTTCCGACCCGGTGACACGGTCAAGGTTCACGTGAAGGTGGTAGAAGGCAACCGGACCAGGGTTCAGGTCTTCGCTGGAGTGGTGATCCGCCGCCACGGTGGTGGCCTGCAGGAGACGTTCACCGTCCGCAAGGTCAGCTTCGGGGTTGGGGTGGAGCGGACCTTCCCGGTGCACTCACCGATCATCGAGAAGATCGAGGTCGCCACCCGTGGCGACGTCCGCCGGGCCAAGCTCTACTACCTGCGCGACCTGCGCGGCAAGGCGGCCAAGATCAAGGAACGGCGCGAGAACGCCTAAGACGCTGGCTTCCCCGAGCGGCGCCGGTCGGCGTTGGTTGCCCGGCTGGGCGTTCGTGGGCCTCGCCGCTGTGGCGGGCGTCGCGATCGCCGTTGCGGTGAACGCCTGGTTGCTCGGTGTCACACAGTTGACCTCCGCCTCCATGAGTCCCACCCTGGATCCAGGTGAACGGGTGCTCTTCTGGAAGGTCGGCGGTGTTGATCGGGGCGATGTCATTGTCTTCGACGGCCGCGACTCGATGGTGCCAGCCGAGCATCCACCCGCAGAGTTCGTGAAGCGGGTGATCGGCATCGGCGGTGACCGGGTCAGTTGCTGCACCGCAGGCCGCATCCTGGTCAACGGCGTTCCGGTGGCGGAGCCCTACGTTTCGCCGTCGGCCGTTGACGACACCGCCTTCGAAGTCCAGGTACCGCCCGGGAAGCTGTGGGTGATGGGCGATCAGCGCAACCGATCGGCCGACAGTCGGGCGCACCTGGGGGATCCAGGCGGTGGGTTCGTCAGCGTCGATCGGGTGTCGGGTCGGGTATTGGCCGTCGTCTGGCCAGCCCGTGCCGCCCGCTGGCTCGACGAGTCCTAGACCCACCGCGACGTGTGTTGTGGCCCCGTCCTGGGGACGCTCGGTCGGCGCGTCTAGGATGCGTGGGGGCGGTCGCTGGCCAGCCTGATGCAGAACCGCCTCACTCGTGGTTGCTGCGACTCGTGAGACGGAGGGACTACCCGGTGGTTGCGGCGAAGCCCGCCTCGAGCGGATCCAAGTTCTGGCGTGGATTCCGTGAGGTTGCCATTGTGCTGGTGACCGCAATCGTGCTGTCCCTGATCGTCCGGACCTTCCTGGTGCAGGCGTTCTACGTGCCCAGTCAGTCGATGGAGAACACGCTGCTCCCGAGCGACCGGATCCTGGCGTCGAAGATCACGAAGCGGATCGCCGGAGTCGATCGCGGTCAGATTGTCGTGTTCGAGGATCCGGGCGGCTGGCTTCCGCCCGCCCGACCGCAGGAGTCCAACCCGATCCGGTCAGCCATCGAATTCATCGGCCTACTGCCCAGCAGTAGCGGCAACGACCTGGTGAAGCGCGTTGTCGGAATCGGTGGCGATCGGATCATGTGCTGCAGTCCAGACGGGAAGATCGTGTTGAACGGCGTACCCCTGACCGAGCCGTATCTGAAGCCTGGGGTGAGTACGGATCAGGTGCAATTCGACGTGGTGGTGCCGAGCGAGTCTGTCTTCGTGATGGGGGACAACCGACCCGAGTCGGCTGATTCCCGCTACCACTTGGCTCAGAATGACGGCGGTGTGCCGCTGGCAAACGTGGTGGGTCGGGTGTTCGTCAACGTCTGGCCGCTGAGTCGGTGGGGCACCTTCCCGGTGCCGTCCATTCCCTACGACAACCCGAAACTCAACGATCAGACCAGCAGCGCGGAACTCCCCAAGTAGTGGCCACCAGTGGTCCGACCATGCGGTTGGAGCGGTCGCTGTTGCGGACCGGGGCCGTCGCGGTGGGAATGGACGAGGTCGGACGTGGGGCGTTGGCCGGGCCGGTGGCGGTAGGGGCGGTCGTGGTGGCTGCGGACACCGGTCGGCCACCCGCCGGGGTGCGGGACAGCAAGCAGTTGCGTCCCGCCGCTCGGGAGGCGCTGGTCGAGCCGATCCGCCGGTGGGCCTTTGCCTCCGGTGTCGGAATGGCATCAGCGGCGGAGATCGACGAGATCGGGATCGTCGCGGCCCTCGGACGGGCCGGGGCTCGGGCGCTGCGACAGGTGAGTGTGGTTCCAGTGGACGTGGTGTTGCTCGACGGCAACCACGACTGGCTCAGCCCGCAACTGGCCGGGGCGGACTGCGCCGGGCCGCGGGTGATGACTGTGGTGCGCGGTGATGGCCGGTGCACTTCGGTGGCGGCCGCGAGCGTGCTGGCCAAGGTGGCACGCGATGCGCTGATGGTGGCTTTGCACAAGGACCATCCGCAGTATGGCTGGGATTCGAACAAGGGCTACTCCGCCGATGTCCACAGGTCGGGTCTGCTGGAGTACGGGCCGTGTCGGCTGCACCGGCAAAGCTGGCGGTTGCCCGAAGGTGCCGAAGTCCGGCCGCGGGTGGAGCAGGTATCTTCGGCCCCGAGCGGTCGAGTTGGGAGTCACGCGTGAGCACGGAAGACCTGGAACGCTATGAGAGCGAGATCGAACTTGCGCTGTACCGGGAGTATCGGGATGTGGTCGGACTCTTCAGGTTCGTGGTGGAGACCGAGCGCCGGTTCTACCTGGCCAATCAGGTAGACGTCAAGGTTCGCTCCTCCGATGGGGGTGAGGTGTTCTTCGAGGTCAGCATGGCCGACGCGTGGGTCTGGGATATCTACCGGCAGGCCCGATTCGTGAAGAACGTGCGCGTGCTGAGCTTCAAGGACGTCAATGTCGAGGAACTCGTACCGACCGCGTTGGAACCCCCCGCCAACCGGTGACGGACGGTTCAGCCGGTCTCGCCGTGCAGATGTCGGCGCATCCGCCAGTACATGGCCAGCCCACCAAGACATGCGACCACTGCCAGCGCAAGTAGGTCCCACCGGGTGTCCTGGGCGGTGAAGGCGCCGTAGACGATCAACAGCGAGAAGAGTCCCGCGACCGTGGCGACGGCGCCGTCTATTCGCCAGTGGGAAGTCTCGGTCCGCGCCTTCTTGTTCAACGAGGCCTTGATCAGGGCGAGCGCACTGAGGAAGTAGGGCACCGAGGCGCTCAGGCCGGCGAGCAGCACGACGACGTTGAAAACCCCGGCACCGGATTGGCCCAGGTAGGCGACCACCAGCAGGACCGAGGAGAGTCCGGTGGAGAAGATGATCCCGAAGGCGGGCACACCGTTGCGCGACTGGTCGGCGAACTTCTGCGGGAACAGGCCCTGATCTGCGGCGGCTTTCGACATCTCGGCACAGACCATGGTCCAGCCATTGATCGCGCCGAAGCCGGAGATTATGGCGGCCACCGCGACCGCATATCCAGCCCAGGAACCACCGAAGATCGCATCGAACGAGAGCACGAAGGGCTGGGCGCCGGGGGCGCGCAGCTGGGAGTTCGAAACGGTCCCCATGATCACGAAAGTGGACAGCAGGTAGACGACCGAACAGGCAAGGGTGCCGAACAGGCTCGCCAACGGGACATTCCGGCGGGGGTTGCGCACCCGGGCCGCGGCGATCGACGCGGTTTCCACACCCAGGTAGGCGAAGACGGCCAGCGCCATGGTCGCGACGATGGCAGCGATCGGTCCGGTGCCGCCGACGACGAATGGCCTTAAGTTGGCCGGCTCGATGAAGAACAGACCGATCGAGATGAAGACCAGTGGAATGGACTTCAGCAGCGTGGTGGTCACCTGCACAGTGGCCATGTTCTTCACGCCGGACAGGTTGATCCAGGCGGGCAGCCACAGTCCGACGAGTCCGATCAGAATGCTGAACCAGGCGTCTCCATCCTTATTGATGAACACCTGCACGTAGATGACCCAGCCCACCACCATGGCCGATCTGGACACCCAGGCTGTGATCCAGTAGAACCAGGCGGCGGAGAAGCCCGCGGCAGGGCCGAACGCGGCTCGCGCGTACGCGTAGGGCCCGCCCCGCGCCGGCAGTCGCCTGGCCAGCGCTCCGAAAGTCAATGCGAGTGCGATGGCACCGACCGCCGCCAAGGCGAAGCCGAGCAACGAGATCGGGCCGTAGGCGGCGAACGAGACCGGTAGTACGAACACACCGGTGCCGATGACAGAACCCATCACCAAGGCGGTGGCGGCAACGAGGCCCAACCCGGTTCGTCCGGTCGCCTCACCCTCGGTGCGGACGGCTTCTTCGGTGCTCATCGACCACTCCGATCCGACCCGGCGGTGACCGGGACCTGTGACCCGTGGCCGCGCGAACTGCTTCCAACCTAGGGG
>CAZJNU010000002.1:0-13227 GCA_964547485.1 uncultured Actinomycetes bacterium | reverse complement strand
CTGCCGTGCGCTCCGCCAACCTGCATGCCGACCGACGCCGGTCGTAGTGTGAGGAACATGGAGTCCACCGCCGCGTTGCCCCCCGCTCGTCAGGATCTGCCGGAGACGCCGCTGTTGGAGCGCATCCGGGAATCGGTAATCGGGGACGACCAGGTGATGCCTGGACCCTACGGCCCACGGCGCATCACCTACGCCGACTACACAGCCAGCGGTCGAGCCTTGACGTTCATCGAGGACTTCATCAGGGATGAAGTCCTGCCCCGATACGCCAACACCCACACGGAAAGCAGCGGCACCGGGCTGCAGACCACTCGACTACGCGAGGATGCCCGGCGGCTCGTGGCGGAGGCTGTCGGGGCCGATCAGGACTATGCCGTGATCTTCGCCGGGGCCGGGACGACCGGCGCGATCGACAAACTGGTCGGGGTGTTGAACCTGCGGCTGCCGGCAGACCTCGACGCCAAGTACCACCTATCGGAGGCGATTCCGGCAGGTGAACGACCGGTGGTCTTCATCGGCCCGTTCGAGCATCACAGCAACGAATTGCCCTGGCGGGAGTCAATCGCCGATGTGGTGACGATTCCCGAGGATGCCGATGGGCATATCGACCTCGGCATGTTGGAGTCCGAACTTGTCCGGTTCGCCGATCGGCCGCTGTTGATAGGCTCCTTCAGCGCCGCCAGCAATGTCACCGGGATCGTGTCAGATGTCCGCAGCATCACCGCCAAACTGCACGAATACGGGGCCCTTTCCTTCTGGGACTATGCGGCCGCCGCGCCTTACGTCGACATCGACGTTGCGCCGAACGGTGAGCCCGAATTTGCGATGGACGCCATGTTCTTCTCGCCGCACAAATTCATCGGCGGCCCGGAGACCCCGGGAGTGCTGGTCGCGAAACGGACGCTACTGACGAACACCGTGCCGGATGTGGTCGGCGGCGGAACAGTCCAGTTCGTCAACCCCGATGATCATGCGTACCTCACCGACGTGGTGAACCGGGAGGAGGGCGGTACGCCGGCAATTATCGAGGCGATTCGCGCCGGCTTGGTGCTGCAGTTGAAGTCAGCGGTCGGAGTTGAGGTGATCCGCTCGCATGAGAACGACTTCGTGCAGCGCGCGCTGGCGACGTGGAGTCAGCAGCCGTCCATCGAGATCCTCGGGAATCAGGCCGCCGACCGGATCTCGATTGTGTCGTTCACCATCCACACCCCCAGCGGACGGTACCTGCACCACAATGCCGCGGTGGCGATGCTGAACGACCTGTTCGGTGTGCAATCGCGCGGCGGTTGCTCATGTGCCGGGCCCTACGGTCACCGTCTATTGGGGATCAACCTCGCCGAGAGTCACGAATTCGAGCGGGAGGTGACCATCGGCTGCGAGGGCATCAAACCAGGCTGGATTCGAGTCAACTTCAATTACTTCATCTCCGAGGTCGTCTTCGAGTACGTCGTCAAGTCGGTGCAGTTGATCGCGGAGTACGGCTGGCGGCTGCTGCCCGACTACACGTTTGACCCGATGTCGGGGCTGTGGCGGCACCGCGACGGTCCGATCGAACCGCCGTTGAGGTTAAGTCAGGTGTCCTACGACGCGCAGGGTCGACTGACGTACCCGCACCACGACGATCGCGCAGACGAGGCAGCGCTGGCGGGGTATCTGGAGGAAGGTCGCCGAATCCTGGTCGACGCCCAACCGGATACCCAACCGACCGACAGCGGGCAGTTGGTCTCGGCCGGACTTGTGCGGGCCGACTTCGAAGAATTGCGCTGGTTCGAACTCCCCGCGTCCTGCATGGCCGGATAGGCCAGATCGGTAGCCAGCGGCGCAGTTCGTCCACAGAGTTGCACCGGGTGCTGGCGCCGACGCGTCCGCCGGCACAGGATTGCATCCCAAGGGGGTGCGGTCATGGGTCGAAACCAAGCATTGGGCCGATATGGCGAGGACGTCGCCTGTCGACATCTGATTGATGCTGGACTGCAGGTGCTGGAACGGAACTGGCGCTGCAAGGAGGGGGAGATCGACATCGTGGCGCGGGCCGACGGGGTACTGGTCGTGTGCGAGGTCAAGACCCGTACCGGACATCGGTTTGGCGGTGCCAGGGAGGCGTTCACCGCGCGCAAGGTTCGGCGGCTGCGCCGGCTCGCCGGGCTCTGGCTGCGGGCCGCACCGAGTCGCGGTATCCAGCTCGGGTTCACCGCCGTGCGGCTCGATGCGATTGCGGTTCAGCGTCCTGCGCGGGGTCCGGCGATAATCGAGCACATCATGGGAGTGGGGTGATGCAGGTCGCCCGGACCCGCTCGGCAGTTGTGCTCGGCGTGCGCGCGCACATCATCGAGGCGCAGGCCCAGGTGACTCAGGGACTGCCGCACTGGCGGATCGTCGGGTTGCCCGACGTGTCGGTCTCGGAGTCTCACGAACGAGTGCGGGCCGCCACGTTGAGCAGCGGACTCGGCTGGCCGTCCTCCAGGATCACCGTAGGCCTAAGCCCTGCCTCGCTGCCCAAGCGTGGGAGTGGTCTCGATCTGGCGATCGCGCTTGCGATCCAATGCGCCGGTGGCGCGATCCCGGAGTCCCGGAGTCGCGCGTTGGGAGACTGGGTACTGGTCGGAGAGTTGGCGCTCGATGGTCGGGTCGGAGCCGTGGGCTCGGTCTTACCCGCCGCGGTGGCGGCGCGCGATGTGGGGGCCAGCCGGCTGGTCGTCCCGGCCGCCAATGCGCGCGAGGCAGCTCTCGTTCCAGGTCTGGACGTTCTCGCCGTCGCGAGTCTCCGGCACCTGTGGGCAGTCCTCGCCGGCGACGACGAAACTGCCGAAGCGGAACTCAACAGGTACCCGCGGCTGGACCCCGCGGACAGGCACACCATCCATCCGCCGCCACCGGACCTGGCCGATGTTCGCGGTCAGGCCGAAGCCCGACGGGCTTTGCTGATCGCCGCCGTCGGGGGCCATCACCTCGCGATGGTCGGGGCTGCCGGGGTCGGTAAGACGTTGCTCGCCACCCGATTGCCTCCCCTACTCCCGGATCTGGCTGACGAGGAGGCACTTGAGGTGAGCGCAATCCGGGCGTTGCTGAGTCCCAGTTCCCCGTTGGGGTTGGTCCGGCGCCCACCCGTGGCAGCACCTCATCACACCACCACCGACATTGCGCTGATAGGCGGCGGATCCGTCGACCACCCCCGGATCGGTTTGGTGACCGCCGCCCACCACGGAGTGCTACTGCTCGACGAAGCGGCCGAATTCTCTGCGGCGGCGCTCGAGTCGCTGCGGCAGGCGATCGAAAGCGGTGTCGTGCGGGTGGCCAGGGGCGGCTTCGACGTGGAGTTGCCATCGATGTTCCAACTGGTGCTGACCAGCAACACCTGCCCGTGCGGTCGGGCCTTGGACACCAGCGGATCGCCGTGCTCCTGTAGCTCGATCCAGCGTCGCCGGTACCGGACTCGGCTCTCCGGTCCGCTGCTCGACCGAGTCGACTTGAGACTCACGTTGCATCGTCCGACGTTGGCCGAGTTGTCCGGGGCCGCTGGCTCATCGGAGTCAACCGCCCGGGGCGCGGAGCGAGTGGCAGTGGCCCGGGAGCGGTCCGGTGGACGATTGGCAGGCACCCCGTGGCGGTGGAACGCCCGGGTCCCGGCTGCAGTCGTGCGGACGGCGTGGCCGATACCTGCTGCCATGCAGCGTGCCCTGGATAGGGCAGCCACCGCCCGGGAATCGGTTCGGGGGCTCGATCTCGCCCTCAGGGTGGCCTGGACAATTGCAGATCTGGACCAACTGGCTGGTCCTGGACCCGATGAGCTGCAGGAGGCGCTGACGCTGCGCAGCACGGCGCGGTGGGCGGCATGACCGGTGTGACTGAACCGACCGATGAGGAGGTTCGTGCCCGGATTGCGTTGACGCTGCTGGCGGAGCCTGGGGATCGGCGGGTCGGGCAACGACTCGCGATCGCTGGCGCCTCCGCCACGTGTGACGAGCTGGTGGCCAAGGGAGCGAAGGGATACTCAGCTACCGAACTCGACCGGGCCGTAGTTGCCCAGCAACGACGCGCCACCAACTGTGGCGCGGAGTGCGTGATCCCCGGCCGCACTGGTTGGCCCCGCCAGCTGGACGACCTTGGCGATACCGCCCCCTACCTGCTGTGGCAACGGGGTGGGGGCCAACTCCGACCCGCCCTGCTGCGTTCAGTTGCCGTCGTGGGGGCGCGAGCGTGCACCCACTATGGCCGCGCCGTCGCCCAGTCCCTGGGCAGCGACTTGGCGACGCGAAGCTGGGCGGTTGTGTCCGGGGGAGCGTTCGGGATCGATGCCGCGGCCCATGCCGGGGCGTTGGCGGTAGACGGCATCACGGTGCTGGTGACTGCTGGCGGTGTGGACAGGCCCTATCCACAGTCCCACGACGAACTCTTCGCCCGGGTGGCCAAGACGGGCGCAGTCGTCTCCGAAACTCCGCTCGGGGCAGGAGTTGCCCGCTATCGATTCCTGGTACGCAATCGCGTGATTGCCGCCTTGAGTCGCGGAACGGTCATTGTGGAGGCGGCCCGCCGGTCGGGTGCACGTGCGACCGCTGAGGCTGCCCACAACCTGACCCGGCACGTGATGGCTGTCCCCGGACCGCTGACCTCCGACATGTCCGCGGGGTGTCACGAGCTCATCCGGAACGGGCAGGCGGTACTCGTGACGGGCAGTGAAGACGTCATGGAGTTGGTGAGCCCATTGCTGGCGACGGCGGCGGAGTCGCCGACCTCGACCACGATCTTGGCAGCGTTAGCGCGGAGTGGGCCGTGCTCGGTGGGAGTCTTGATGTCAGCGACAGGGCTTCGCCGGGACGAGGTTGAGGTGGCGCTGACCGCACTTGAGGGAGCGGGAGAAGTGGCCGCCGCTGGCCGCCTGTGGGCTCCGGCGGGTGCGGTCGGAAGGTAGCGCTCACGCCGCCGTACCCGGTTGCCAGGTGGTTGGCCCAGCTGGCACGGCGCGTCACAGGTGGGATGCTGCCCACCGGCCCGTCGCCAGTGGTAGCGTCCGCGCATGTCGAATAACACATCCGACCCGAAACCGCCCCAGGTGAAGCGTCGCTACGACCCGATCGCCGCGCAGCCGCTGCCCCGCCGGCTGACCGGCAAGGGATGGATCATCCTGGTCGCCTGCCTGCTGGTGTTGGCGCTTGCCTGGCTTGCGGTGTTCTCGACCTACAAGGTCGAGGGTACGGCGGAGAACGGACCGGAGATCGAGGCGCCGGAGACCGGGGTATTCGTGACGATGGAGCCGCTGCGGTTCGAGCCCGGTGACAACCAGATGGTCGCTCGGCTGCAGTTCGAGATCTATGGAGACCTGGAGAATCCGGATGACGGCTCGCTGACAAAGGACGTCGTGGTGGCAGTTTGGAGTGCCGGCGGCACCCAGGAGGTGTTGTTGCAGAAGGGTCGCCAACCCACCTCCTCGGAGGTGCGAATCGGCACCCAGGGCACCTTTGCGACCTATCCGTTCGATACCTACACCGCTGATGTGGACTTCATCGCGGACGCGGTCAACCGCGACGTCGGTGGCCAGATTCTGGCGAAGGCGCCGCTGCCGTTGTCGGTGGAGGTCAAGGGCAGCATCGACGCCTGGAACGTGTCATCAAAGGTGGCCACCCAGCAGCCCTCAGAGGTGGTGGTAGCGGCGCTGAGCCTGAACCGTTCCAGTAACACCCTGCTGTTCGCCTTCTTCCTGTTGACGCTGATGTCGGTACTGGTGCTGCTGGCCGTCGTGGTCGCGGCGTTGACCTTCTCCAATCGTCGGTTCATCGAGGTCGACCTGCTTGGCTGGTTCGCGGGGCTGCTGTTCGCGCTGCCGTTCCTGCGTTCGATCTTCCCCGGTGCCCCGCCGGTCGGAGCCGCTATCGACGTCTACGTCTTCCTCTGGTTGCTGGCTCTCGCGATGGTTGCAGCCGTGATGGTCGTGATCGGGTGGCTGCAGCAGAACAAGGCTGGTCTGCTCAAGGAGGCGGTGGAGAACGAGGCAGCCGAGGCAGTCACGGCAGATGACTAGTCTGCAGGCGTGACTGTTCGGCCCTGGACAGATTTTGGGACCGCCGGACGTCCTCGGAGTGTGTCGTGTTCACTGGGTGGGTGGAGGCACCGACCGACTCGGCTGAAAGGGACGTGACCGCTGGCGAGGTGGTTGCGGACTTCGGTCTATTCCTCGCCAGGGCCAAGGGCCGCAGTCCCCACACTGTGTCCGGATACACAAGTGACATCACCGCACTATTTGAGTTCGCGGGAATCGCCACGGGCCGGGACGTGTCCGAAATCGATCTGCCGTTGCTGCGGGCCTGGCTGGCCGGTTACGCCCGGGCCGGGGCTGCGCAGGCGAGCCAGGCGAGGAGGGCCAGCTCGGTCAGGGCCTTCACAGCCTGGGCACACACCAGAGGGTTGATCAGCTCCACCGACCCGGGTCGGCGACTGTCCACGCCACGATCCGGTCGCCACCTGCCGACGGTGCTTCGTGCGGCCCAATTGGTCGAAGTCCTCGACGCGGCTGAGGCTGCCGCGTCCGAGGGTGATCCCATCAGTCTGCGAGACTCGGCGATGTTTGAGGTGTTGTACGGCTCGGGCGTTCGGGTGGCGGAACTGGTCGGTCTGGACCTTGCGGACATTGATGCCGAGCGGCGGTTGGTACGGGTGGTCGGCAAGGGCGCCAAGGAGCGGCGCGTTCCGATCGGATTGCCGGCGATGCGCGCGGTGGATCTCTGGTTGCTCAGGGGTAGACCTCAGTTGCTGGGTGTGGAAAGCGGCGCCGCACTGTTTCTGGGCCGCCAGGGTCGGCGAATCGATCCCCGGGTGGTTCGCCGCAGCGTCTCGTTGGCCACCTCCGCGATGGGTGAGACCGTCTCGCCGCACGCACTTCGTCATTCCAGTGCAACCCATATGGTGGAGGGCGGCGCGGATCTGCGGACGGTTCAGGAGTTCCTCGGGCACGAGAGCCTGGCAACGACGCAGATCTACACGCATGTATCGGCCGAGCGACTCAGGAGTGTGTATGAACGTGCGCACCCCCGCGCCTGACCCGCGAGCCTCGTCGGGAGTGGAGCCACCAGGTGCCAGTCTGTTGGATGAGACCTGGATCCAATACAAGGCTGATGGTGACCTCGGCTGCCGGGAAACGTTGATCCTGCACTACTCGCCGCTGGTCCGGTACGTCGCTGGCCGTGTCGGCGCCGGGCTACCCGCCAACGTTGAGAACGCTGACTTGGCCTCCTACGGTTTGTTCGGGCTGATCGACGCGATTGAGAAGTTCGACCTGTCCCGGGGGCTCAAATTCGAGACCTATGCCCTGAGTCGAATCCGGGGTGCGATCATCGATGAGCTGCGCGGGCTCGACTGGGTGCCCAGGTCGGTGCGTGCTCGCAGCCGAGAAGTGGAACGTGCCTACGCAGAACTGGAAGGCGAACTGCATCGGGTGCCGACCGACCAGGAAGTGGCCGACCGGCTCGGCATCGAAATCGAGAAGTTGCGCGCCATCTTCGCCGCGGTCTCTTTCACCCACGTCGCGGCCCTCGACGAGCTATTGCACTCCGAGGAGGGCGCCGCAACGCTCGGCGACACCGTCGTGGATCGTCGGGTCGAGAATCCGGAGGAGGTCGTCGATGATTTCGCGACGAAGCGGATCCTGGCCGATGCGGTCGACCTTCTTGCCGAGCGGGAGAAGATTGTGGTGGCCCTCTACTACTACGAGGGGTTCACTCTGGCAGAGATCGGTCAGGTGCTGGGGGTGTCCGAGAGTCGCGTCAGCCAACTCCACACGAAGTCGATGCTGCAATTGAAGTCCCGGCTGGCCGATCTGAACTGAAGTCCCGCAGGCCCGAGCGACCGACCGTCACGACAGTGGGGTCTTGAGCACCGGACGGTAGCCGGTGACGAGGAGCGTCGGGTCGAGGTAGACGGTGCCTGCACGGGCACCCCAGTGCAGGCACCGATCGGCGCAGTGTCCACCGGCATCTCGTCGGCCGAGCACCTCACCGGGCAGGACGTACTGGCCGACCCGAACCGAGGGCGAGACAGGCTCGTAGCTTGTGCGCAGCGCACCGTGGTCCACGACCACGACCGGTCGATCCGACACCCGACCGGCGAACGTGATTGTGCCCTGCGCGGTCGCCCGCACTGCGGTCCCGCGAGGAACCTCGAAGTCAACGCCGCGATGACCGGCGAGCCAATCGGAGGACGGTGGGTCGAAACCGCGCCGCACCTCGGCGGCTGCGACGGGCGGTTGCCAGCGGCCGGGACCGACGGTGCGCAACCGGTCGGGCGGCACCCCCAACTGCCCGGTGGACGGCGGCAGCAGAATCAGCACCGCCGCGACCATCGGCAAGCCGGCGGTCAGGCGGCTGACGGTTCGGAGCGCGATGGTCCGGTACGGCGCGGCTCCGGACTTGGCAGTCATGTCCGCCAGGCTGCTCCCCGGTCGGCCGCCACCGCAAGGGTCGGCGGCCATATGTGGATGGCCCGCCCGCTAGGATGATGCCCGCACTGGGGTCCGCCCCGGTGACATCGCATCCCCGCGCACCGTCAGCTGTGACGGCGGCGCCGACCTCGGTCCTAAGGCGGTCGGTCCGGCGGGGGTCAGGAGTGGACGACGACCGTCGATCCGCAGGTAACCACGAAGCCCGGCTCGCCGGGCGCAGGAGGCATGGCCATGGCCGTCGTCACGACGCGACAGATGCTGGAAAGCGGTGTCCATTTCGGACACCAGACCCGACGCTGGAACCCGAAGATGAAGCGGTTCATCTTCACCGAGCGCAACGGCATCTACATCATTGATCTGACCCAGTCGGTCGACTACATCGATCGCGCCTACGAATTCGTTCGGGAGACGGTTGCCCACGGGGGCACCATTCTCTTCATCGGCACCAAGAAGCAGGCACAGGAAGCGGTCGCCACGCAGGCGGCCCGGGTGGGTATGCCATTCGTCAACCAGCGCTGGCTGGGCGGAATGCTGACGAACTTCGCCACCGTCCACAAGCGCCTGCAGCGGCTGTCGGAGTTGGAGGAGATCGACTTTGACGATGTCGCGGCCTCCGGTATGACGAAGAAGGAATTGCTGGTGCTGCGCCGTGAGCGCGACAAGCTGGACCGCACGCTCGGCGGCATTCGGACGATGGCCAAGGTGCCGTCGGCGGTCTGGATTGTCGACACCAACAAGGAGCACATTGCGGTCGGTGAAGCACGCAAGCTGGGAATTCCGGTCGTTGCGGTACTCGACACCAACTGCGACCCTGACCTGGTCGACTACCCGGTCCCTGGCAATGATGACGCCATACGGGCGGTCGGCCTGCTGACCCGGGTGATCGCCGATGCGGTTGCCGAAGGTTTGATCGCCAGAGCGGGCGGCAATGAGGACACCGAACCGACCCCGGAGTGGGAGGCCGAGCTGCTCGCAACCCCCGATGAGGAGGCGGCGGCAGTGGTCGCGGCTGCGCAAGGTGCTGCGGATGAGGCTGGAGCTGTCGCTGAGGTCGTGGCGGATGAGGCTGGAGCTGTCGCTGAGGTCGTGGCGGATGAGGCAGGGGCTGTTGCCGAGGTCGTGGCGGATGACGCTGGAGCTGTCGCTGAAGTCGAAATCGTTGCGGTCGAGGCACCTGTGGAGGTTGACCCACCGGTCGAGGTCCCAGCCGAGGCCAAGGCCGCCGACTAGCACTGTCGTACCTGACCAGCAAGGCAATCGCAGATCGAAGGAGACGATCCACAGACATGGCTGTATCCGCCGCAGACGTCAAGAGGCTCCGGGAGCTCACCGGTGCCGGCATGCTTGACTGCAAGAAGGCCCTCGATGAGGCGGCCGGCGACTTCGACAAGGCCGTCGAACTGCTGCGCATCAAGGGGGCGAAGGATGTCGGCAAGCGGGAGGCCCGCACCGCCTCCAACGGACTAGTGGCCGCACACCTGGCAGCCACTGATCATGGGGTGCTGCTCGAACTCGCCTGCGAGACCGACTTCGTGGCGAAGACCGAAGGATTCCAGGGCCTGGCCGCCGATGTTGCCTCGTTCGTGGCGGCCAATGATCCCGAAGACCTTGACTCCTTGCTGGCCGCGGCCTACGACGCGGGACGGACAGTTCGCGATCTTTTGGCGGAGGCCAACTCCGCGATGGGCGAGAAGATCGAGATCCGCCGTTTCACTCAGGTGAAGGACGGTTACATCTACGTCTACCTGCACAAGCATGACCCGGCCCTGCCGCCGAGTGTTGGCGCCTTGGTGCAACTCGACAAGGTGAACGAAGAGGTGGCCAAGAACGTCGCCCAGCATATTGCTGCGATGTCGCCAAAGTACCTGGATGCCGAGGATGTGCCCGCAGACGTGGTCGCCGCTGAGCGCAGGATCGCGGAGGAGACTGCACTCGAGGAGGGTAAGCCAGCCGCAGCTATTCAGAAGATCGTGGAGGGCCGCACCCGTGGCTTCTACAAGGACTTCTGCCTGGTCGACCAGCCGTGGGTACGAGACAACAAGAAGACCATTGGCGCGTACCTGCGCGAGAACGATGTGAAGGTTGTCAAGTTCGCCCGCTTCAAGGTCGGGCAGGCCTGACGCACCGCGGCACCTCACCGCCGGGTCGGCGGTCGCAGCATCAGCCGGCCCGGTAGGGCAGACTCATCGGCAAGTGCTTGTCCATCAGCTCGCAGTTAGGAGGACACAGGTGGCTCCTACCTCCCAGCACCTGGACCAGCCAGTCCTGGACGGAATGCCGTCTGTCTGGCCGGGAGTCGAACCACACGGTTGGGACCGAGTAGTCCTCAAGTTGTCTGGGGAGGCGTTCGCCGGCGGCGGCGGTCTCGGGGTCGATCCCGATGTGGTGGCGGCGATCGCCAGGCAGGTCGCCGAGATTGTCCGGCTGGGTCGGCAGGTGGCCGTGGTCATCGGTGGCGGCAACTACTTTCGTGGCGCGCAGCTGTCCGAGCGAGGGATGGAACGCTCCCGCGCGGACTATATGGGCATGCTCGGCACCGTGATGAACTGCCTCGCGCTGCAGGACTTCCTCGAAAAAGAGGGCGTGGACACCCGGGTGCAGACTGCAATCACGATGGGCCAGGTCGCTGAGCCGTACATCCCGCGTCGCGCTATTCGCCACCTCGAGAAGGGTCGGGTGGTGATCTTTGGGGCTGGACTGGGCGCGCCATTTTTCTCGACCGACACCTGCGCGGCACAACGAGCACTGGAGATCGGCGCCCAGGTGGTGCTGATGGCCAAAGGTGTCGATGGGGTCTACGACTCCGACCCGCGGGTGAACGCGGATGCGAAGATTTTCACCGAATTGACCCCCGCGGAAGTACTGAATCGCGGACTGAAGGTGGCCGACGCAACCGCGATCAGCCTGTGCCAGGACAACGAACTGCCGATCGTGGTGTTCAATCTGCTGGTCGAGGGCAACATCTCCCGAGCTGTGCACGGCGACCGGATCGGCACGCTGGTGAGTTCCCGGGTGTCGCCGTGACCCACATTCCACGAACGCCGCGGCCGATGAGGATTCCGATGGAGGAGACACCGTGATCGACGAGACCCTGTTCGAAGCCGAGGAGAAGATGGACAAGACCATCTCCGTCGCTCGGGAGGACTTCGCGACGATCCGGACCGGTCGCGCCAGCTCCTCGATGTTCAACAAGTTGCAGGTGGACTACTACGGGGCGCCGACACCGTTGAACCAGCTGGCATCATTCCAGGTTCCGGAGGCCCGAATGATCATCATCACGCCGTACGACAAAGGCGCGATGACCGCGATCGAGAAGGCGATCCGGGACTCCGACCTGGGCGTCAATCCAACTGATGATGGCACCATCATCAGGGTGGTGTTGCCAGCCCTGACCGAGGACCGTCGCCGGGAGTACATCAAGATGGCGCGCAACAAGGCGGAGGACTCGAAGGTGACGATCCGCAATATCCGACGCGCCGCCAAGGAGGCGCTGGAAGCGCTGAGCAAGGACGGTGACGCCGGCGAGGATGATGTGCGGCGTGCGGAGAAGCAGTTGGAGGACCTGACTGCCAAACACGTCGCTCACATCGACGACATCCTCAAGCACAAGGAAGCCGAGCTCCTCGAGGTCTGATGTGACCGAGTCAGCGGAGAAATCAGGGCCGGTGGACCCATCCCAGGTGGCGCCGGACGAGCAACAGCCAGGTTCGAAGGCCGGCCGCAATCTGCCGGTCGCGATCGGTGTCGGGGTCGGTCTCGGTCTGCTCTGCCTGGTGTCGTTGTTCACGTACAAGTGGCTGTTCGCGATTGTCGCCCTGATCGCGATCTGGATCGGTATCCGGGAGTTGACCACTGCCTTCGCGCTCGGTGGCATCAAGGTGGCCCGCACCCCGCTGTATGTGGGGGCTGCGGCGATGGTTCCGATGGCGTACGTCTTCGGGATTGTCGGGCAACTGATGATCTACGGACTGATCGTGCTCAGTGCGATGATCTGGCGGATCCGGCGGGGGGTCGACGGCTACGTCAAGGATGTGACCGGGACGATCTTTATCGCGAGCTATTTGCCGTTCATGCTCGGCTTCGCGATTCTGATGCTGGCAGCTCCGATCGGCCCGCAGTTGATTGTCGTCTTCATCTGCCTGACGATCTCCAACGATATCGGCGGGTACGCGGCGGGCGTCTTGTTCGGCAAGCATCCGATCGCGGCGCACGTGAGCCCAAAGAAGTCCTGGGAAGGGCTAGCCGGATCCGCTCTCACGCAGGCAGTGGTAGGTGCGATCCTGTTCGTCTGGCTGTTGGACGCACCTTGGTGGCAGGGCATCATCGCCGGGTTGGTGATGACCGTCACCGCGACCGCCGGGGATTTTGCGGAATCGGCCATCAAACGGGACCTAGGCGTGAAGGACTTGGGGAATCTGCTACCGGGTCATGGCGGCCTGATGGATCGGCTCGACTCCCTGATCCCGAACGCCTTCGTCGCCTGGCTGCTCTTCAGTGTCTTCCTGCTGTTGTGACGCGGAGGTAGTTACAGTGCCAGCAGAGCTTGTGTTCACGCCACCGCGTCGCGCCAAACCGCCCAGGCATCTGGCCGATCTGACCCGCGCCGAGCGCCGCGCGGTTGTGTCGGAGATGGGCCTACCCGCCTTCCGTGCCGACCAGGTGTCCCACCAATGGTTCTCCCGGCTGGAGTTCGACCCAGACGCGTGGACAGATGTGCCAGCGGCAATCCGAGGGCGGTTGGCGGCGACACTCACGCCGGACCTGCTCACACCGGTCAAGGAGATCGCCTGCGACGACGG
>CAZJNU010000001.1:111707-137881 GCA_964547485.1 uncultured Actinomycetes bacterium | reverse complement strand
CCACCCACACCCGAAGACCAACCCGAGGCTGACACGGAGGCCCGACCCGAGGCCCAGCCCGACACCGACGCCGGAGCTGATCCCGGCGCTGCTGCGCAGACTCAGCCGGCGGCAGGCGCCGATGCCGAGGCCGGATCCGCGGCCGGGACAGATGAGGGGATGCGGGAGGCTGCTGACGCGCCGGCGTGGTCGCCGACCGGTCCGGAACCGTGGGGGCCGCCAAGCTCGCCGCCCCGCTCGGAGCCAGGTGCAGCGCCGTGGTCGCCGCCGACTTCAGGGTCAGGGTCGGCGTCAGGGTCGGACCCGCTGGGGTGGCCGGGGTTGGCGCCGGGATGGAACACCACCCGGCTCGGGGACCGCACCCGGGTGGTGTTGGTGATCCGCGCCGAAGACCTCACCCCACCGTCGGGTACGCCCGGTCCGCTACCGGGGCCGGACACCCGCCCGGAAGACCTCATGTCGACGTGGACCACAGCGAACGGTCCCGGCACCGGGTTACTGGCCCGGACCACGATGCTGCGCGAACTGTGCGACACCACGGTGCAACGGTTGATTGTGGGACCGGATTCGCAACCGTTGGATATCGGCCGGGCCACCCGCACCATCCCCGCGCAGCTGCGTACCGCGCTACACGTCCGGGATCGCGGGTGCACTTTCCCGGGCTGTGATCGGCCACCGGGTTGGACCGAAGCCCACCACATCGAAACGTGGGCCGCAGGGGGCGAGACTTCACTGCAAAATTTGGCCCTGCTGTGTTCGATGCACCATCACCTCATCCACACCGGAACCTGGACCATCCAAATCGGAGACAACGGCCACCCAGAAGTCACCAAAGAGTGGACCTACCCCAGACGGCGCTGACACCGACCGGGGCACCGAAGACCGAGAGGCGCCCGACCCCCGAGCTCACCTGACAACCCGGGGGCACGCCGACACCCGGGTGGGCTGTCGACAACGACAACCCACCCAGGAGGTGAGGCGCGCGCGGGGCGGGGGTGGGTCAGGCGAGCAAAGGGGGGATTCGCTTGTGGTGCCGAGTGGCGCCGACTCTTCCCCGCTAGTCAACCCAGCCTGCGATCCGGGCCACGCCGAAGATGAACACGACTGCGATCACCGCAATCCGCAAGGCTCGGGAGCCGCTGTTGACCACCGGCCAAGATAGGGCGAGGAGCCACGAAGCGAATCCCGCGAGCGCAATCAAGAAGATTCCAGCCCAGCTATATGGCAGCAGCACCCCGAGCAGGCCAAGGGCCAACACGGCAACGCCAATGATCCATTTCGGCATTCGGTTCAAGAACGCGAGCATCCCGGCAGACCGAATCTCCAGTGTTCGTCGGCTCGGCGAGGCTGCGCTGGTCGGCGTTCTCTGCGGTCGCGGTGACAGCGGTCGAGTGGGCGGACGGGACTGCGGATTCTTCCGGCTCGCTGGCTTCTTGCGCGCGCCCTTCTTCTTCGACATGGCATCAATGGTGAACTAGGCCCGAACAAGTGGGTTGCACCGGGTGGATGGAGTTCGCAGTGTTGGTGGTGACTCGTCATACGTCGATCGATCCGGAAGGGTTCCTTGCGGCGGCGGCGCCAGCCCTGTGTGCGCTGTCGGCCAGACCCGGATGCCTGTCCGCCGAGGCATTCCGGGCGCTCGACGACCCGCGACTGGTCCTGATTGTGACTCGCTGGCAGGACGTCGGGTCGTACCGAAGAGCGTTGAGCTCCTATGAGGTGAAAGTCGCGGCTGTGCCGGTTCTTGCTGGGGCTGAGAACGTGGCCAGCGCCTTTGAGGTCCGTCTGATCGCTCACCAGGGAGAAGTGCAGGAGTTGACGGGTGATCGGGCCGACGACGCTGACACCATCGGCCCCAGCTAGTTTGATGGCCGGCGACCGACGAGCTGTCTAAAACTGTTGGTAGTGCCACCGCAAGGAGCGACGGGCCAGCGGCCTGACGATCGCAAGCACCTGGTCATACACCTTGGCCAGCGTGACTTCGGTCTGTCTGGGGCACACCGGGACCGCGAGCCAAAGGGTTGTCACGGCGCGGGCGCGCAGCGCCTGACCAATCCCGAACGATGCCCTTCCGGTTTCAACCCCGTCATCCACCACAATCACAAGTCGATTGGTCAACAGGTCCTGCGCCACGGCGGCCACGTCGGCGGCAGACGCAACGTGCACCAGGGACGAGTTCAGGGGTGAGGCGACAGCGTCTCCAATGATGGTGCCGCCGGGGGACTTGGCAACGACCGTGATGGGTTGCGGGGAATCTCCCAGCGCCGCCACGGCAGAGACGACCAGCGGCGCCAACTTAGACGCCGCGTCGGTTCGGTCCTGGAAGTCCACTCGGCCAGCATGCCGCACGCTGCCTGATCCGCTGGTCGGGGTCGGTCGATACCCTGGGAGGACTGCTGTGGACCATGATTCGGTTCTCGCGGCACACTCGAGCAACTCTGGGAGCCCATGTGAGCGCTGACCGCGTCGATGCGATTGTGAACCTCTGCAAGCGACGGGGGTTTGTTTTCCAATCCTCTGAGATCTACGGAGGCTCGCGTTCGGCCTGGGACTACGGCCCCCTCGGCGTTGAGTTGAAGGAGAACATCAAGCGGGCGTGGTGGCAGAGCGTTGTCCGTGGCCGCGACGACGTTGTTGGGCTGGACTCGGCCGTCATCCTCGCCCCCCAGGTCTGGCAGGCATCCGGTCACCTGGAGGCATTCAGCGATCCGCTGACCGAATGCAGGAAGTGTCACCGTCGTTATCGCGCGGATGACCTTCTCGACCGCTACCAGGAGAAGAAGGGGCGACCCGGCACCCTGGCCGACGTCGTCTGCGAGAACTGCGGCACCCGTGGGGAGTTCACCGAACCACGTGATTTCAACGGAATGCTGCGGACCTCGATCGGACCAGTCCAGGACGAAGGCGCCGTGCACTACCTGCGCCCCGAAACGGCGCAGGGGATCTTCGTCAATTTCGTCAACGTTGCCAATGCGGCTCGGCGCAAGCCTCCGTTCGGTATCGGCCAGGTAGGAAAGTCCTTCCGAAACGAGATCACGCCGGGCAACTTCATCTTTCGGACACGCGAGTTCGAACAAATGGAGATGGAGTTCTTCGTCGTGCCCGGCACCGATGAGGAGTGGCACGAGTATTGGCTGAAGAGCCGGTGGGACTGGTACACCGATCTCGGCATGAATCCTGACAACCTCCGGTTCTTCGAGCACCCGGCCGAGAAGCTGTCGCACTACTCCAAGCGGACAGTCGACATCGAGTACAGATTCGAGTTCGCGGGCTCCGAGTGGGCGGAGTTGGAGGGGATTGCCAATCGAACCGATTTCGATCTGCGCACCCACTCAGAGCACTCTGGCGTGGATCTCTCCTACTTCGACCAGGCCAGCGGTGAGCGATGGTTCCCGTACGTCATCGAACCGGCCGCGGGCCTGACGCGGTGTGTGCTGGCGTTCCTGCTGGACGCGTACGACGTCGATCAGGCGCCGAACACCAAGGGCGGCGTCGACACTCGCACGGTGCTGAGGTTTGATCCGCGGCTGGCCCCGGTGAAGGCGGCGGTCCTGCCGCTGAGTCGCAACGCGGATCTTTCGCCGGTTGCTCGGGACCTTGCAACTCAGTTGCGAACCCGGTGGAACATCGACTTCGACGACGCCGGCGCCATCGGGCGTCGCTACCGGCGCCAGGACGAGATTGGCACGCCCTACTGCATCACCGTGGATTTTGACACCTTGACCGACCGAGCGGTGACTGTGCGCGATCGGGATTCGATGGCGCAGGAACGTATCGGGATGGACGCCCTGACCGGGTGGCTCGCAGAGCGGTTGCCCCACTGCTGACCGAGCCGGTGGCGCCGCTGCTCCTGGGCGGCTATAGATTGCCGGTTCCCGTTGTGTTGGCGCCGATGGCCGGCATCACCAATCGTGCCTTCCGAAGGCTGTGCCGCGAGCAGGGCGCTGGCTTGTATATCTCCGAAATGGTCACTTCCCGCGCGCTCTTGGAGGGGAATCCCGCAACGCTGCGAATGTGCGGCTTCGACCCCGACGAGGCGCCCCGCAGTATTCAGCTCTACGGCGTGGACCCGGCAATTGTCGGGGAGGCGGTTTCTAAGGTGGTCGCCGAGGACCTTGCGGACCACGTGGATCTGAACCTTGGCTGTCCAGTGCCCAAAGTCACGCGCAAGGGCGGCGGTGCCGCACTTCCGTGGAAACTGGATCTGCTCGAAGCGATTCTCACCGCCGCTGTGTCCGCCAGTCGGCGCGAGGCTGAGCGACGCGGTATCCCCCCGCCGCCGGTAACCGTGAAGATGCGCATGGGTATCGACGCCGACCACCTCACCTATTTTGACGCCGGATTGATTGCCGCCGATGCTGGGGTCTCCTGGGTCGCTCTGCATGCGCGGACCGCTGCACAGTCCTACAGCGGTCAGGCCGATTGGTCGGCGATCTCTCGCCTACGGGAAGTCTTGGCTTCCCGAAACGTGCCGGTGCTGGGCAACGGCGACATCTGGACGGCCGACGACGCGATCGGGATGGTCTCCGCGACCGGTTGTGCGGGGGTGGTGGTCGGCAGGGGATGTCTCGGCCGGCCTTGGCTGTTCGGGCAACTGGCCGCGGCTTTCGAGGGCCGTGAGATTCCTGCCGATCCGGGCTTGGGGCATGTGCTGGTGGTGATGAGGCGGCATGCAGAACTGCTGTGCGAGCTCTTCGGTTCCGACAAGGGGCCGCGGGATTTCCGCAAGCATGTCGCGTGGTATCTGAAGGGATTCCGAGTGCCCAACTATCTGCGGGTGGCGTTGGCCAACGTGTCGAGCTTGACCGAACTGGACGACCTGCTGGCACAGATTGATTCCGATCAACCAAGCCCCATCGCGGTTGTGGCGGGCCCTCGCGGACGGACGTCGGGCGGACGCCCTGTCGCGCTGCCCCAGGGATGGCTGGAGAGCCGCACCATGACTGACGGAGGCCTCGTGGACTTGGCGGAGGCCGAGTTGGCCAGTTCCGGCGGCTGATTCGGCGGCTGGTCGTTAGCCCGATGTGATGCTGTCCACGGCGCGCGCGGCGCGGATTCGGAAATGTCGGAAGTGTTTGACACAATGCCGTCATGCCCATCTCCACGACATCCGAGCGGACGGTCGCCTCTGCTGGCGGCCCGCCCCCGGATCACGGCACGCGGAACCGTGCCAAGCCTCCCGCGGGATGGGGTCTCGGTGTTGCGATGGTGATCGCAGCATTCGTTCTGTTGTCGGTGATCGTGCCGTTTGCAGTCGCCTACCGGGTCCACGCTGCTTCCGGGCAGCAGTCAACCGCCCCGAGCGATGTCATCGTCGTACTGGGCGCCGCGCAGTTCGACGGCACACCAAGTCCGGTATTCCGCAACCGGTTGGAGCATGCCAGGGGCCTGTACCAGGCCGGGGTCGGCAAGCGCATCATCACCGTCGGCGGGAATCAGCCAGGCGATCGCTTTACGGAAGCGGGTTCGGGCCGTGACTATCTGATCGCGGCCGGGGTGCCGCCCGACGACGTCATCGCCATCGACCAGGGTAACGACACGTTGCAGAGCCTCACCGGCGTCGCGAGCAGGATGGCGAGAGAGGGCTGGCAGTCCGCCACGATCGTTTCCGATCCGGTTCACCTTGCGCGTTCCCAGGCGATGGCAGAGCGTCTCGGCATCGACGCGCGCGGTAACGGCACCACAGGTGGCGACGGATCGGCGATCACACCTGAGTACCTCGCGCGCGAGACGGTTGGCTACCTCTACTTCGAAGGCGTCCAGGAGTGGTCTGTGCCGCGGCTCGTGGCAGCGGCCCAGGACTAGGCCACGATGGTCCGAACCGATGCGATTCCCGGCTACTCCACGGCAGACGTGGCCCGCAGGTTTCCAGAAGAGCCCAAGGCTACCGAGCGTTCTCCGTTCACTCGAGACCGTGCCCGAGTGCTGCACAGTTGGGCACTTCGCCGTCTCGCGGACAAGACCCAGGTGCTGTTCCCAGGTGCATCTGACTTCCCCCGGACCCGACTGACCCACACTCTCGAGGTCGCCCAGATTGCGCGCGAGATCGGTACTGCGATTGGGTGCGATCCGGACCTGGTTGATACTGCGGGTCTGTGTCACGACCTCGGGCACCCGCCGTTCGGGCACAACGGTGAGGCTGCGTTGGATCGGCTGGCCGCTGGCATCGGCGGCTTCGAGGGCAACGCCCAGAGCCTGCGGGTGCTGACCAGACTCGAATTCAAAGTGTTCGATGGTGACCGACCCGTCGGGTTGAACCTGACACGAGCCGCATTGGACGCCACGATCAAGTACCCCTGGCCCCGCCGCAGCGGCGGCGGGAAGTTCAACGTGTACGCCGATGATGCGGCCGCATTCGGCTGGATCCGGTCGGACTCCCCGAGCGAGCGCCAATGCTTGGAGGCGCAGGTGATGGACTGGTCCGACGATGTCGCCTACTCGGTGCACGATGTCGAGGACGCCATCTATGGCGGGTATCTCGACCTACGACGGCTCGCCGAGGAGGACGAAATGGCGGGAGTGTTCGAGCAAGCGGCTGTCGACGATAGTGCCGGATTCGCTGCCGATGACCTTGCCGCAGCCATGGCCCGGTTGCGGGGCCTGGACTTCTGGGCAGAGGGCTTCGACGGGTCCCCGCGAGCATTGGCCGGACTCAAGAAAATGACCAGTGGTCTGATCGGACGCTTCAGTGAGGCAACCACTAGCGCGACTCTTATTCGCTACGGCCCGGGGCCACACACCCGATATGCCGCCGACCTGCAGGTGCCGGTCGAGCAACTGGCCGAAGTGGCGGTACTGAAGTCGGTAGCGTCCCGATTCGTGTTCAACCGCGACGGTGTCGCCGAGATCTACGCCCAGCAGCGCCAACTCCTGGACAACCTGGTGTCGGCGATCTGGAGTCGAGGTCGCGATGGCCTGCATGGTTCGTTCCGGTTCGCCTGGGATGCCGCCGAGGGCGAGGACGGTCGGCTCCGGGTAGTGATCGACCAGGTGGCCTCCTTGACGGATGTCTCCGCCATTCGACAGCACACAGAACTGTGCGGGCCGGCCGCCTGATCCGCGGGGCGAGCATAGGATCAACCTCGTGGCGAAAATCCGCGCGGAGGATGTGTCAGAGGTGCGCGATCGCGCCCGCATCGATGAAGTCGTGCGAGAGACCGTCGAGCTGAAGCCCGCCGGTGGCGGATCCTACAAGGGCCTCTGCCCGTTCCATGAGGAGCGCAGCCCCAGTTTCCAGGTCAGTCCGGCGAAGGGGCTCTGGTATTGCTTCGGCTGTGGCGAGGGGGGCGACACAATCGACTTCGTGCGACGAGTCGACGCTCTCAGCTTCGCCGAGGCGGTTGAGAAACTGGCGGGCAAGTTCGGGATTTCACTCCGGTACGAAGAGGGTTCGGCGGCGCCCGCCCGCCAGCAGGGCCAACGCACCAGACTGGTGGCAGCCAACCGCGCTGCTGCGGAGTTCTTCCGCAGCGCGCTGACCACCGATGAGGCCGCAATCGGCAGGACGTTCCTCACCGAGCGCGGTTTCGATGACGATGTCTGTGCCACCTTCGGAGTCGGATTCGCGCCCCAGTCCTGGGATGCGTTGACCAACCACCTTCGTTCGGCCGGCTTCCGCAACGACGAGCTGACCACCGCCGGTCTGGTCTCGACCGGGCAACGAGGCAACTACGATCGCTTCCGTGGCCGGCTGGTCTGGCCCATCCGTGACCTGGCTGGAGACGTCGTCGGTTTCGGCGCGCGGCGGCTGCTCGACGACGACCAGGGGCCCAAGTACCTGAACACCCCGGAGACGCCGCTCTACAAGAAGTCGCATGTGCTCTACGGGATCGACCTCGCCCGCAAGGAGATCTCCAAGCAGCAGCGGGCCGTGGTCGTTGAGGGTTACACCGACGTGATGGCGTGCCACCTGGCCGGGGTCAGCACCGCCATCGCGACCTGTGGCACCTCGTTCGGCACCGACCATGTCAAAGTTCTGCGCCGGCTCCTGCTCGATACAGATGCGATGAGCGGTGAGGTGGTGTTCACCTTCGATGGCGATGCCGCCGGGCAGCGCGCTGCCCTTCGGGCGTTCGAATCCGACCAGGCCTTCGTTGCCCAGACCTACGTGGCCGTAGAGCGGTCTGGGATGGATCCGTGCGAGTTGCGGTTGGCCAGCGGTGATGCTGCGGTCCGGGAACTGGTCGAATCCCGGGTGCCGATGTTCGAATTCGCGATGCGTGCGCGGCTGGATCAGCATGACCTGGACACGGCCGAGGGGCGGGTAGCCGCGTTGCGCGACGCCGCACCCCTGGTCTCCTCGATTCGGGACCAGGCCCTTCGATCGGAGTATCTGACCAGCCTGGGCGGCTGGCTGGGAATGGATCCGGACGCCGTTCGGGAGGCTGTCCGGGCAGCCTCGCGAAGGACGGGTAGCCCGCGGCAGACCTCCCCCCAGAACCGAGGGGCCTCGGCGGCGAGCGCCAAGTCGCCCGACCAGCGGTTGGAGGCGCAGGCGATCCAAGTCATGCTGCAGTATCCGCAGGTGGTCCGGGAGTGGATAGCGGCTGTCGAGTCGACAGCCTTCACGGATCCGCGGCTCCGGTCAGTGTTCGCGGCCATCGCTACAGCAGGTCCACCGACCGAAGACGGGTCCACGACCGATCGGGAGTGGCTGGACCAGGTGTTGGCAGCTGCCGTCGACGACGACGTCCGGGCGGATATTCGAGGCTGGACTGTGTTGGGGCTGCCGCTGGGTGCGGGTGCAGACGTCGCGATCTATGCCGACAGTGTGATGGCGAAATTGCAGTCCGGGGATGTCACCAGGCGGATAGCGCCGTTGAAGGGGCGACTTGCCCGATCCGATCCGAGGCGGGATGCATCGGAGTTCAATGAGTTGATGGCGGAGTTGATGGAATTGGAGACCTACCGCAGACAGTTGCAGGACCAGGCCCAAGGCGGGGCCGAGTGAAACTCTTTGAACGGCTACCCGCTGATGTTCGGGCCCTCGTTCCGTCGGGTGACAGGCTCCTTGCCTGGTGCGACAGCGATCCTGAAGGGCGGATTGTGGCCACGAATTGCCGGTTGATCGCGCAGGCGGCTGCCGTCGACGTCAGCTGGGTTGAAGTGCTCGCGGCCGCCTGGGACGACCCCATTCTGGAGGTCACGCTCTGGCGTGCATCGGCCCCGGCGAATGTCGCGCTAAGACTTCAAGATGCGGGCGTCCTGCCGCAGGTGGTCAGAGAGCGCATCATGCAATCCTTGCTTGTCCAACAGCACGTGCGGTTGGTGGGGAACCTCGGGGTGAGGCTATTGGCCAGGCGCGACCCCACCACAGACGAGACCTTCTGGCAGCGCGTCTTCGATGTTGGAGTTGACCCGCAGGACCCCGAGATCCGGACTGCGGTGGCGGCCGCCCAGATGAACCTGTCCGAGGTGTACGGCGTGGGTCGCCGGCCGGGACACTGACAGAAGCGTCAGAGTGCCTTGATTCCACCCCAGGTGAGCAGGACTGCGAAGAGTAGGCAGATTCCGACGTTGATCTGTTTGGTGTGTTTGGTGACAAATCGGTGTAGACCTTCGAGGATGCCGTCGGCCCGCGAACCCATCAGGGTGGCGATGCCGACCGGCAGCAGGGCCGGGATCATGGTGATCGCCAACAGCAGGGCATAGGTAAGGAGCTTGTCGGCCTCGGTCACAGATGCTCGGAGGATCTCGTGGATCGCCGGAAGGAAGAGCACCAGCGTCGAGAAGTTCGCGATCATCGTCAGCACGCCGACAATCAGGAAGCTCAGGGTGCTGGCGCTGTCGAGACGATCCAGCAACTTCTGTGACGAGGTTGTCTTCGCCCGAGCTGCTCGAACCGCGAGCAGTAGCAGCAACGCTGCGGCCACTAGCCGGATGATGGCGGTGGATACCGAGTGTCGTTCTGCGCCTCCGCCCTTGAGGATGGTCGCACCCAGTACCGAATACGCCACCAATGTCAAAGCGCCACCCGCGGTGAACACCCAGGCACGCAATAGCGGCTTGACGCGTCCGGCAAGGATGAAGATCTGGACAGTCAGCACCATCGGACTGACGGCGGCGCCGAGAGCCAGCGGCACAACTTTGGCCAGCAATTCGTCCACGTCGCGAGCCTATCCCTCGGGCGTCGTCAGTCGCTGGGCTTCCCCGGCAGGCCACTGGGCCGTCCATCAGACCTCACATCTGGCTCCCGCGCCGGGATTCGAACCTGGAACCGTCCGATTAACAGTCGGATGCTCTGCCGTTGAGCTACGCGGGAATGGCCTGCTTAGGTTAGCAGCGGCCGATGCTAAGGGAACCAGGTAGGCATCCTGTCCGATGGAAGACGGCGGAGCCTGCCCATGCGACTGCGCAGAATCGCCTTCCCCGATAGTTTTCCTGCATGAGCATTGTTGCCGAGACCGAAGACGTCGTCGTGCGTGAGGCCGCTGTGGCCGATATCCCGCAACTCCTCGACATGATCCGGAAACTGGCACACAACGAGGGTGAGCACGCGCAGGTCGAGACAACTGAGCTTGATCTGGTGAAACTTCTCTTCCCCGAGTCTCTGGGGGAGCGGGCGAACACTCCGTCGGGTCTGCCAGCGGCCTACTGCCTGGTGGTGGATGCACCCGCGACCGATTCCGACGAGCCCGCCGCCGACGCCGCCCCCGACGCCGGAGGACCTCTCTATGGGATGGCGCTGTGGTACCTCACCACCTCCACTTGGACGGGGCGGCACGGAATCCACCTTGAGGACCTGTACGTCCGCTCCGAGGCTAGAGGTTTGGGTATCGGCAAGGCGCTCGTGATGACCCTCGCTGCGCTGTGCGACGAACGCGGCTACCCGCGGTTGGAGTGGGCAGTGCAGGACACGAACGACCACGCCCGCGCGTTCTATCGGAGCCTGCAAGCCGAAGAGATGGAGATGTGGCTGCCCAATCGCCTATCCGGTCACAGCTTGAGGCGACTCGCCGACGAAGTGGAGCTGTAGTCGACGGCAGACCCCGAAGCGCTGTCGGTATGGTGGTGCTCCCAGGGGGCGGTAGCTCAGTTGGTTAGAGCGGCGGACTCATAATCCGGCAGGCCGTGGGTTCGAGTCCCACCCGCCCTACTGAAAAGCGTTGGTCGCGAGACATGAGACCCCTCGAGACCGTGGCAGGTTCGCCGGCCTCTACCGACTGACTATCGACCGATCTGCTGGGCTGAGTTGTGCACCGCCCGGTGGAGTGAGCCGTCGACGGCATCCATGATCCGGCTGAAGTCGGCGTCGATCTGGTCGCGGAGCCGCTGCTGGTCTGCCGACTTCCTGCGCTCCAGCTCGTCCTGCCCTTGGGACTCCAGGACATTGGCGGTGGCGATGGGGGTTGCTTGCGCGGGGGCGGGCTAAACCCGCCGGGCCCGCACCGACCGGTTGGGACCCTCTCAGCTACAGGTCAGGTTGGGTCCCGCGCCGTGGGGATTGCGGAGTCGGCAGGTTCCAAGGTCAGTGCCGCCGAGGCCGTGCATCTTCACATTCCAGGCGTTTCGGGTGGCGCCGGCGGTGGCGATTCCGAACCCGTACCTCACCTTGGTCCAGAGCATCGACGCCGTGGGATAGGGCGGGTACTTGGGGTCGATGGCGGTCCCGTCCGATTTGGCCAACGGTCCGAAGGCGGGGATCGAGAAGTCCCCTCGCGGGTCCAACATGGTGCCGCCGGCGCCGACAATCAGGTTCGGCGGCACCCCTTTGATTTGCACTGCCTGCAATAGGTGGATGTGGGAGGACAACACCAGCTGGTAGTTGCCCAGCAGGCCCTGCGAACCGGCCGCCTGGTTGTTTGAGGCCCAGGGGGTGTAGTTGGGCTCCTCACCTTTGCCGGGGGTGCGGCCGAACAGCGGTCGGTGGGTCATGAGCCATGACTCAATACCGGGTTTGGGTGTGGTCATCGCATCTGCCTGCAGGTAGACCTCGTGGCCCTTGTGTGCCCACTTCGAGATCGTGTCGTCGCTGCCATACGCGGTGTCGACCATCGCCACCTTCAGCGCCCTTCCCTGTGCCACCGGCAACGTGAACGTCCACGGTGGCGTCACCTGCTCCTTCGGTGGTTCCAGCGTTCCGCCGTCATCCACCGGCTCACATTCGGTTGCTGTCTCCAGCCGCGGGTCGAAGAATAGGAAGAAGCCGTTGCCGGCGCGATCGCAGGCCTCGTGGTTGCCGCGCAGTAGAGCCAGCGGTGCGGCCGAGAACACCGGGGCCATCGGGGTGATGGCATCCACCAACCAGCCGTGGGCATTGTCGGTGAAGGGCATCCCAGGGGTCGGGGCGACCGGGGGTGTGACCCCGCACTTTGACCAGTCGGCCTTCGGGCAGGCGTCGTCGCGGTAGTAGTAGTCGCCTGGCTCGAAGATCACGTGGGGGCGCATCGAGGCCAACTGGGCTGCCATCGCGGATAGCGGCCAGCCGCCGTTGTTGCAGTTCTGGATCTTCGAGCCCTTGACCTTGCAGCCGGAGTCGGCCGTGATGCCGATCCGAGTGACCCGGGCGGGGATGGCCGCAGGGATCACCCGGCCACCAAGACTTGCCTGCACCATGCCGACCGGGACCGGCGCGGAGCAGACTTTCACGGCCGCAAAAGCGGGCGCAGCCAACGGGCCGACACTGCGTTGATTAGTCCGGGTTGCCCGCCACCGGCCGCCCGACTTGGTCTTGGTCAGCAGTGGCGGGCACGGACGGCCAGGTCGCAGAATGGCACGGGCGACGAGTTGTGATCGCGAAGTGCTGGCGGGTGCGATCAGTGTGTAGGAGGCGATCGTCGTCGGCGCGGGGACGGGGCGAATCTCGCCGCGCGGCGTCGGCGGCGCTGGTGGCGGTGCACCGGTGGCCGAGACGGCAGGGAGGGTCAGACCGGCTACCGCGGCGACCGCAATGGCCGCACCTACCCACGCCAGAGATCGAGACATGTGCGTGACCCTAGGTCAGCGACTCCCGGCAGCGCCACCTGACTGGCAAGAAGTGCTCGGACCAGCACTCGCCACGAGTTCGGGCGGGACCGCGCGAAGAGTAGCCGCGGGGCTGTCGTGATGCGAACTGCGATCCCATTTCGGAAGCCGATTCGCCAACGCGGCGACCGTCGACCTGCTTGTATCCTTTGGGTCCTGGAGAGCAGGGCAAGCGCCCTGATGTGAATGACGACGTGGTCATGTCGCGACTGTGGTGCGACCGAGGGAGTAGGCGTGCACGTGCACCGGTCCTTATCCGCCTTGACGATCGCGGGCCTTGCGATTCTGTTGTCGGCTTGCGGTTCATCGTCCTCCTCGGCGCCGAACGGGGCAGGGTCGGCAGCCGCCTCCTCAACCGCCGACTCCGCTGATGCTGCTGGCTCGCCGTCGCCGTCGATCGGCTGCGTGCCCGACCCTGCTGAAGTCGTGGCCGCGCCAGCCAACCCGACAGCCGCGACCACCCCGCTTCCGGCGCAACTCGTCGGGAAGCTTGACGCGGCGGCGAAGCAGGCGTCCAGCCAGATAGCCGCGTCCGGTGTCATCGTTGGTGTGCGTTCGCCGACCGGAACCTGGACCAAGGCGTACGGCGTGGCCGATCCGGCGACCAAGACGCCGATGACTGTGGGGATGCACACCCGGATCGGTTCCATCACCAAGACGTTCACCGGCACCTTGATTCTGCAACTGGTCCAGCAGGGCAAGGTGTCCCTCGATGACACGATCGACAAGTACGTCGTCGGCGTGCCCAACGGCAACCGGGTCACGCTGCGGATGCTCGCCAACATGACGTCGGGCGTCGCCAGCTACACCTTCAGTCCGAAATTCACCGACGTCTACTTCGCGGATCCGGCCACTGTGTTCACGCCTGATCAGGTGCTCGCCATTGGGTTGGCGGAACCGGCGATGTTCGAGCCGGGAGCGCAGTACTCCTACTCCAACACGAACACCGTGCTACTCGGCAAGGTCATCGAGAAGGTGACCGGTCAACCGGTCGAGCAGGCCTACCGCAGCGGGATCTTCACACCGCTCGGACTCACGAACACCTCCTATCCCGGCGCATCATCGAGCATCCCGGAGCCGTATCCGCAGGGCTTCACGCTGCAGGGAGACGCGGCTACGCCGGACCGGCCGAGTAACGCCACGAACTGGAATCCGCAGTGGGCATGGACCGCAGGTGAGCTCATCTCAGACATGACGGACCTGTTGACCTACGGTCGTGCGCTTGGCACCGGTCAGGGCCTACTCGACGACGCTACGCAGGTTCAGCGACTCACTTCGTTCCCCGACCCGGCTGGCTACAGCTACGGGTTGGCCGCCGGCTGCGGTAACGGCTGGGTCGGTCACATGGGCGAACTCCCCGGCTACAACACGGCTCTCTACCACGACACCACCACCGACACGACCGTGGCGGTGCAGACAAACAGCGATATCGCCAACGGCGCCTGCACCGACGCCGCCACCCTCACTGCCAACCCCGCCAGCGATGCACCATGCACGATTCCGGCCGCGAGAGTGTTCCAGGCCCTCGCTGACACCCTCGGTCATCCCATCAACTTCCCCGCCATGAAGTAGGGGCGCAGTCAGGCGTCCGGATTCGGATAGTCAAAGCGCTCACCCGGGGGTAGCCAGGCCGGTGCGACGGGTTGGTCGTAGATGAACCAGTCATCCTCACGGGCGAATTCGGCATCGCTGCTGACGGTCAGGATCCAGTAGAGGAATCGCGCTGCCACCTCGACCGGGATCAGGTTCACGACGTTGGCTCGGAAGAAGTCTGCCAGCGCGAAGTCGTCCGGACTCGGGGCCCTGAGTTCCTGCTGCATCTGAGTGTCGACCTCGCCGGGGATGACGGTACCGACGAGGATGCCCCGCTCAGCGAGCTCCAACCGGAGCACGCCGGTCAGTGCCACCTCGGCGTGTTTGGAGATGCAGTAGGGACCCACCCCGACGATCGGAATGTGGCCAGCTCGAGAGGCGAGATTGAGGACTCGCGCCCCATCTCGGAAGGAGCCCAGTTGGCCGGTGACGAGGCGCATCGGCGCATAGACGTGCAAGGCCATCAGTCGTTCGAGATCATCGACCGCATCATCACCCAGCGGACCCAGGTGCCCCAATGCGCCGGCGTTGTTCGCCAGAAACGCGATCCTACGGTCCTCCTTTGCGCAGATCCCGCTCACGACCTCGACCGCGCGCTCGATCCCATCGATCCGGCTCAGGTCGGCGCGCAGAACTCGGATGCCGTCGTCGGTGCGCGTTGTTCCGTCGGGCGCGGGCGCGGCACCCGGTCCTGACGCGGGTCCCGATCGGGAGATACCGAGCACCTCCCAACCGTCTGCAACAAACAGCCGGGCCAGGGCCTGGCCCATCCCTCGGCTGCTGCCGGTGATGACGACCAGATCCTTGGAGTTGTCAGCCAAGGCCATGCTCCAATCCGTAGCCCTATTGCTTGCCGAGTCAGAGGACCTTGCCCAGGAACTCCCGGAACCGCTGGCTCGACGGGTTGGCAAGCAACTCCTTGGGCGGCCCGAAGTCCGCTACCACGCCCTGATCTATGAACGCGAGGGAGTCACCGACTTCGCGGGCGAAGCCCATCTCGTGGGTGACCACCATCATCGTCATACCGCTCTCGGCGAGTTTGCGCATGACGTCGAGGACGTCGCCGACCAACTCCGGATCCAGCGCCGAGGTCGGCTCGTCAAACAACATCAGCTCCGGCTCCATCGCCAGCGCCCGGGCAATTGCCACCCGCTGCTGCTGCCCACCGGACATCTGAGCGGGGTAACTGTCGCCGCGGTCACCGAGGCCCACTGAGGCGAGTAGCTCGATGGCTCGTGCCCGACTGTCATTCTTGTCGAGTCCCTGCACGACCACCGGTCCAGACATCACGTTCTCGGCCGCCGTCATATGCGGGAACAGATTGAACCGTTGGAACACCATACCGATGGCGCGGCGTTGGGCGGCGACCTCTTTGTCTTTCATCTCGTGCAGTTTGTCTCCGCGCTGGACATAGCCGATGAGATCGCCGGCGACCCAGAGTCGGCCTGCATTGATCTTCTCCAAGTGGTTGACGCACCGCAGGAAGGTGGATTTGCCACCGCCGGAGGGGCCCACGATGCAGGCAACCTCGCCGGTACCCACCTCAAAGTCGATGCCCTTCAGTACCTCATGGCGACCGAAGGACTTGTGGACTTGCTCTGCTCTGACCATGACCTCGGGTGAGGGTGCCTGGGTGGTCATCTCGTCAGTCACCCTTTCCGAGTTTGGCCTTGAGCTTCTGGAATGGGGTGGGTGGTAGGTCACGCATCGCACCCTTGGCGTAGTGCCGTTCGATGTAGTACTGGCCGACCATCAGCACCGAGGTCAGCGCCAGGTACCAGATGCTCGCCATGATCGCCATCGGAAACGGCTGGAAGAGTCGAGTGCCGATGTTGCCCGCCTGGAAGAACAGTTCGGAGGTCAGCGGGATAATGAACACCAACGAGGTGGTCTTGAGCATGCTGATGGTCTCGTTACCGGTCGGCGGCACGATCACCCGCATCGCCTGCGGAACCACGATCACCCGCAAGGTCTGCATCCGGCTCATCCCCAACGCGGTGGCGGCCTCCTCCTGGCCCTCGTCGACGCTGATTATCCCGGCCCGGACAATCTCCGACATGTAGGCGGCCTCGTTCAACCCCAACCCCAACAGTGCCGCCACAAATGCCGGGATCAGGGTCTTGGTGTCGAAGGTGAGCATCTCGGGACCGAAGGGGATGCCGAGGGCGATGTGCTGATAGAGGGCGATGATGTTGCCCCACAGGAACAACTGGACCAGCACCGGAGTCCCGCGGAAGACCCAGATGAACATCCACGCCGAACCGCTGAGCACCGGGTTGGGCGACAACCGCATGATCGCCAGCACGATCCCCAGTGCGAGGCCGATGATCATCGACAGGATCGTCAGCACGATCACCACGCCGACACCCTTGAGGATCGGCGCCGAGAAGATCTTCTCCCCGATCAGGGTCCAGTTCCAGTTCGGGTTGGTCACCAGCCCGTGGATGAACATCGCGGCGAACAGGGCGATTATCGCCGCGCCCACCCACCGTCCCGGGTGTCGAACCGGGACGGCCTCGATCGCCTCGGGGTGTTTGCGGTCCCCCACGCTGGTCGCTAGTTCGGTACTCATCAGGCCTCCGCGTTGGGCACTGTCAACTCAGGGTGTGGGTACCGCGAAGCGATCGTCAGGAGGTGACGGTCGGGTTCAACTCCGACGTCTTGATGGCACCGCCGCCAACACCCCACTTGTCCAGGATCTTCTGGTATGAGCCGTCCGCGATCAGGGATTGGATGGCTGCTTGAACGGTCTCGGCGAAGGCCGTCTCGGCCTTGGGAATTGCGACACCGTACGGCGCGGAGGCGTAGATGCTGCCAGCCGCCTGCAGTTTGCCGTTGGTCTGCTTGATCGCGTACTCGGTTACCGGTGAGTCGGCCAGCATTGCGTCGACCTTCCCGCTGACCAGCGCCGTGGTCACATCGGACTGCAGGTTGTACTGCTGCACGTTGATGGCAGGCTTGCCGGCCTTGGTGCACGCCTCGCTTCGGGCTGCGATGTCGTCGGCCTGGACCGTTGCCTTCTGAACGCCGACAGATTTTCCGCAGGCGTCGTCAGGGTTGATGTTCTGCGGGTTACCCGTGGCCACCGCCCACTCGGTTCCGGCATTGAAGTAGCTCACCATGTTGACCTGCTTCAACCGCTCCGGATTGATGGTGAAGGACGACATCGAACTGTCGAATTTCCCGTTTGTGACGCCCACGATGAGGGAGTCGAAGCTGGCGTTGGTCCAGTCTCCCTGCAAGCCCAACTTGGCTGCGATCGCGTTGCCCATGTCCACGTCCATCCCGACGATGGTCGACCCATCCTCCGCCACGAACTCGTTGGGCGGGTAGGAAGCGTCGGTGCCGAACGTCAACTTGCCACTGGACTTGATCTTCTCCGGTACCTTCGCAGCCAGGGCCGCATCCGCCGTCACCGAGGGCAGTGCCGCTGCGGACGCCGACGCGGAGCCGGAACTGCTACTGGAGGAACTGCTTCCGCCGCAGGCAGCCAGCGACAGTGATGCGGCGCCGACAGCCAGTCCGATGACGAGGCGACGGGAAGTGGTGGACTGGATGTTCATCGCGGAACTCCTCGTGAATATTCGACCGGGGCATTGTGCTGGGGACGACTCTATGCCCACGCGCGCGCAGCCGCCCGCCTCTCCGCAACAATCGCCTCGTCGAATTGTCGAGCCGTGCGGTTACACGCTTGTGCCGGCACCGCTGTCGAGTCGCAGGTACTCGGTGCCGCTGGCCTGGCTCAGCCACCGATCGGCGACCTGCTGCCCGATCTCGCTGAGCAAAGCGTCGTGGATCGGGAACGCACGGCTGGGGCCGACTCGGCGCACGAATTCGATAGCGTCACCAAGTTTCAGCCAGGGGCCGGAGACCGGCACAAGTAGCGATTCGATTTCGCCGTCCGGAACAAACAGGGAGTCCCCTGGGTGGTAGACGGAGTCGTCGACGATGACGCCGACGTTAGCGCAATGGGGCAGACCGTCGACGATCTCGGCATGGGTGCCGCCGACGAAGCGCAGTTCGAAGCCGTTCACCGCCAGGGAGTCGCCTGCCGTCACCGCGACCGCGTCGACTCCGAACCCGGTGAGCAGTTCCACCACCTCGGCGGGGGCGTGGACAGTACCGGTCGGATTGATTCGCCGCCAGCCGGCCAATGCCTCGGGGTCGAAATGGTCGGAGTGCTGGTGGGTGATGATGACGCTGTCGACGTCCTCGAAGGAGTACGGCGCGGACCAGATCCCAGGATCGATGAGGAGGCTCCGGTGCGCCTTATCAAGCCGAACGCAGGCGTGGCCGTGTTTCGTCAGATTCATGGCTGAAATCTAGCGGGATCCGTCAGCCGGGGGTCGGTTGACCGATCGCCCGGACACAACCAGCTTGACCGGGTAGGAAAGGTAGATGACTGAGACGCCAGCACCGTCAGAACTGAACGAGGCACTGCCGTTGGGGACGAAACTGCTGGCCGGGTCTTTCCTGGTTAGCGGAGTGGTTCATTTGGTGCGGCCGCAAGTATTCGAACCACTCATTCCGCCGGGACTGGGGTCACCGCGTCCGTGGGTTGTGCTGTCCGGTGCGGCGGAACTGGCCTGCGCAGCGGGTCTGCTGACACGACAGCGGTGGGCGCCGGCCGCCTCCGCGTCGCTGCTGGCGGGGGTGTGGGTCGGCAACTGGTGGATGGCCGTCGACGCTACGCGCAAGCGGGGCCGATCGCCGATCACGGTGGTGGCATGGATGCGAGTCCCGCTGCAGTTGCCGATGATCCGCGCGGCGCTGCGGTCCCCGGTCAAGTAGCCGCAGGGGAGCGGATTCCGCGCTCGATCCTTAGCAACATGGTGGCACCGGGCACCACATGTCCGTTGGCGTAGCTGGACAGCCGTGACGCGGAGGTTCCCATCCGTCGGGCGAACTGCGCTTGGGTCAGTCCGCTTGCTGCCACTGCCTCGCGCACACGCTGGGCGACCTGCTGTCGTTCCAACTGTTCGGCGTCTCTGACCGCATCCGAGATCACCGCCCGCATGAGCGGCGCTACACCGTAGGGCTCGGCGATCTCGAGGGCCTGTCGCACGCAATCCGTGACAGGCCCCCAGGGGTCAGCTCGGATCCCAGCAATCAGCCTGGACCACAAGGTGACCTCGCCGCGGTCCACGGCTGTCAGCACTGCTTCGAAGGGCCATTGCTCGACCGGCTCGTCGAAGTCAGCATCGACGTTGCGAAGCGGAGTGCTCACGCCTCCGCCTCTGCGACAGCCACAGCGAGCACCCGACAGGCGGCACTGACATCCCGCCAGTCGTGCCACTGGGGAGCCAGTCCCTTGTACCGCGGCAGTTCCGCCGTTGTTGTTCGGTCGCGGGGCTGCGGATCGGCGAGTTGGCGGACCAATTGCGACGCGATCCCCTCTGAGCTGAGGCCCGCTGTTTGACGTTGGTCTGCGTAGTAGCTGTCAATCTGTCGCAGGACTCTCGCGGAGTCCGTTAGCCCGTAGCGATTCGACAGGGCCATGACGTCCAGGTAGTCCCGTACCTGGTTGCGCTTGACGATCAGGTAACCCTTGATGCGCAACGTCTCTTCCGCTGTTGGGACGGTTAGCTGGCGATCGGAGGGGAGAGTGACGACGGTGGTCTCCAGCGGTCGGGTGCGGATGAGTTGCCTCACGCCGGATTCGATTCCACCCAACTTGCCGAGGATGATCTTGCCTGGCTGGATCCTGTTGGTAATCCATTCGGGGTCCGCCTCCAACGCGTCGAGCACGAGCTCGAACCGATCACGTAGATCTGCAATCACGTGATCGTGGTCTGTCGAAAGCCGATGGCTGGCGTACAGCACCGCCGCCGATCCGCCGACGAGTACTGCGTCCGGCACCAACTGCTGCAGTCGGGCAGCGGACTCCCAGACGTCGACCATCGCAGAAGGGGCGTTTGATTTGGGAGTGCGCGGTTCCACAAAGGAAATATTATCAGATCAGATAAGTCGCGCAAAGGCGGAGGAGACTCGCTACGGATGCGCCCGCTCGTACTTGCGCAGTCCGGCCATCGCCTGTCCGCGGATCTTGTTCTTGATGATCGGAGACCAGCCGAGGAGTAACCCGGTCGGACCGAGGGCCTGCCGGGACCAGGTCCACAAGTCGAACGAGTCGCGGTGGGCGGAGATGAGGCCGTCGGTGAGGACGAAGCTAGCCTGGATGTCGTTGACAACGCGGCGGCCGGTGCCGCTGAACGTATAGGTCGCCACCCAGTGGGCCGAGTCGTCGGTGACCGAGTCGAAGGTGACGCTGAAGTCCTTCGCAGAGGAGCAGAGCATCCGCCACATGTTCCCCACCGCAGAGCCGTGCAGGTCTGTGAAGACGGGGTCGGAGAAGGTGGCGTCGGGGGCGTAGCAGGCGGCCATGGCGTCGCCGTCCAGCGACTGGAAGGCGGTATATAGGCGGGTGATGACGTCAGTACTCATCCCACGACTGTAGGTGGGCCAGCGCCCGTGTCTCGCGTCACAGCGGCCAATTCAGGTCTGAGCGCAAAGTCCAATGGGTACCATCCCGCTATGACACAAGTACACGTGGAATCCGTTGACAAGTCCTGGACGACGACGAAGGTCGTCGCGGTGATCGTTGCCATCCTCACGGTCGGCTACATGCTGCCCTGGGCCATCGCCGCTGTTCGCGATGTGCCGCACTGGTCCGTCTTCTGGGTGAACCTGCTGCTCGGTTGGACCGTGATCGGCTGGATCGTGGCACTGATCATGTCGCTGCGTGCGCAACGGCAGGTCATCGTAGGCTGACGCGAACGGTCAGTCCTCGATCCGCAAGGCCCCTGTCGGACAGGCCAACGCGGCCTGGGTTGCCTGGCCGCGGCACGATTCCGGCGGTGCCGGGTCCAGCAGTGTGAGGAACCCGTCAGCGCCGATCTCGAACAGTTCCGGTGCAACTGCTTCGCACATTCCCAGTGAGGCGCAGCTGGACTCGTCGTGCACGATCCTCATCTGCGGACCTCTCTCATCTGCGGACCTCCGGCGTGAAGCGCGCGGTCATCTTGTTGACGCCATGGAAGAAGTTACCGTTGCTATAGGTAGGTGCGCCGACCACGGCGATATCGGGTAACCGGGTAAGTAGCTCAGTGAAGATCGCCGCGAGTTGACGGCGAGCCAACTGGTTGCCCAGGCAGTGGTGGATGCCGCCGCCGCCGAACGACACATGTCGGTTGGGGGAGCGGGACAGGTCGAACTCCTCGGGTGACTCGAAGACTTCCGTGTCCCAGTTGGCCGACGCATAGAACATCACGACTTTGTCGCCCGCTGTGATCAACTGGCCGCCGAGTTCACAATCCCTGGCAGCGGTGCGGCGGAAGGTCATGATTGGGGTCGCCCACCGGACGATCTCCTCGACAGCTCCCGGCATCCGTCCGGCGAGGTCCGCTGCGAGCCACTCCCGCTGCTCGGGATAGTCGGTCAGTGCCTTCATCCCGTGGCTGGTGCTCTGCCGGGTGGTGTCGTTACCGGCGATCATCAGCAGACCGAAGAAGGAGATGATCTCGTCATCGGTCAGTTTCTCGCCATCGACCTCTGCCTGCACCAGGGCGGTGAGTAGATCGTCCTGCGGCTCAGCCCGCCGGGCGGCGGTGAGTTCACCGGCCAGGGTGCGCATCGTCACGACCGCTTCGAAAAGTCTGGTCATCGGGTCCGCGCCCTGCATCAGGTCCTCGTCCCGCCAGCCGCCGGCGAACTGTGCCTCATGGGCCACGGTGCGGCGGTATTCGTCGGGGATTCCGACCATGTCGCAGATATTGTCCATCGGTACCAGCGCCGATACCTCGGCGACGAAGTCGACCTCACCTCGGTCGGCGATGTCATCCACGATCCGCTTCGCGTTGGCATCGATGCGGTCGGAAATGCGCGCCATCTGACGCGGGGTGAAGGCAGACACCAGTAGCCGTCTGACCTTGGCATGACGAGGCGGATCCATTGCGATGAAGCCCTGGCCTGCGTCGAGCAGTTCCTGTGGCATCGACTCGAACACGATTCCCTCGCCGGACAGGAAGTCCTGGTGCCGCTTGGTCACCTCCACCAGATCCGCGTGCCGCACGACTGCCCAAAATCCCTGGTCGTTGGGGTCGACGAACAGGCCGTTCGCCACGGGTCGGTGCCAGGACACGGGGCGTTCGGCGCGAAGTTCCGCGAACACGCGTTCGCGGTCGGCGGCCGTGCCCGACCAGAACTCCAATGTCGACAGATCGGCCGGGTCGTAAGGGCGCTGGCTGCGGAGCAGGGTGGAAGTCACGCGTTCCTCCGAGGATAGGTTCGGCAAGGATCCGACATAGCGACCTAATTTGTCAACCTAACGCAACAGCCAGCTTTTGACTGTCAACGGAAGTGGCGGCAGACTGGGGCGATGACAACCGCTGCGGATATCCGCGCCGACTCCAGGCTCCGGCTGCGGGAAGCTATGTTGGCGGCAACCCATGATGAGGCTGTCTCAGGCGGTTGGAGTTCGGTTCGGATGGGCGCCGTCGCAGCCCGGGTGGGAGTCAGTCGACAGACGCTGCATGCCGAATTCGGGACGAAGGAGGCGCTCGGTCAGGCTCTCGTACTGCGGGAGGTGGAACTGTTCCTGGCCGGTGTCGTGGCTGCGTTGGCGCGGCACCCGGACGACCTGTCTGAGGGCATCTTCGAGGCGGTCACCTTCACGTTGCAGGTCACGGAACTGAACCCGTTGCTGCAGACCATCCTGGCCAGTGCCTCAGGCGCAGGTGACGACACCTTGCTGCCACTGCTGACCAGTCGCAGCCAGCCTTTGCTGCAGCGGTCCTCGGACGTCCTGTCCACCTGGGTGACCCGAGCACAGCCAGAGCTCGACCCGATCGTGGTCGACGATGTGATCGATAGTGTGGTTCGTCTCGTGGTCAGCCATGCCGTTGCGCCGGGCGGGCCGCCAGCGACGGTCGGCCGAAGGATCGCCCGGTTGGCCGTCGCCGGGTTGGGCCCGACGCCATTGTCGGCCCGTGCGGGCGATCCCCACTAGCTACGAGGAGGGGGACGCGGACGACGAGGGCTCCTCGGTGGTCCCGCCGGACGAGTCTGTCGACTCCTCAGCTGCGGAGGCCGAGGCAGTGCCGGGGGTGAGAGTGACTCCTGCCACCTGGCAGACCGGTTGCAGGAAGGAGAACACCTCCGCGGCGGCGGCAGCAACCTGGGCAGAGGCGCTGGCGCGGACCTCGGAAGCGGAAGGTGAGGCCGCGGCACTGAACTTGGCAACGGCCAACGTGATCGCAGCCTGAACGGCCGGCGGCGCCTCGGCTTTGATCGACTCAAGTTCGGTGCGCAACTCTTCGGCGTTCTCGCCCTTGTTGTCGATCGCGGTCTGGATCTTGGCGCAGGCGGTGGCGACAGTGAGCTGGGCAGAACTGGCCGCGCTACTCGCCACGCTGCTCAGCGAACTCCGCGCCTCGCTCGCGCTGGACGTGGATCCAGACGTCCCCGAACTGCAGGCGGCCAGCGACACGACCCCGACGGCTGCAACTCCAACTGCAACAAGTTTCTTCATTGGCGTGAACTCTCCTCAATCGGTGCGGATTCGGCGGCTGGCGCACAGGAGTGGCTGATCGTGCAGTGCCGGTGCGGCAGACTGGCTCGAGTCTGACACCTGCCCGATCCAGCAGTGCCGCCGGGCGAGTAGTTTCATGAATGCTTCACTGTCGCGACCCACCCCCTCACCCAGGGAGCAGCTCGGATGGCCAAGGATCGCATCACCGCCCAGCAAGGAGAGTTCTTCTACCGGCACGCCGGGCCGGACACGCCAGCGCCCGCGATGGTCCATATTCACGGTTTTGGAATCTCGGGGTCCTACCTGCTGCCGACTGCGGCGCTGTTGACGGACGAGTTCGACACCTACGTCCCGGATCTGCCGGGTTACGGTCGGACGCCGGGTCCCTCGAAGCCGCTGAGCATCATCGAACTCGCCGACGCTGTGATCCGGTTTCTTGACTCGGTCGGTCTGGAGAAGGCGACCTTGGTGGGCAATTCGATGGGCTGTCCGGTGATTGGCCGGGCGGCTGAACGGCACCCGGACCGAGTCGAGCGCGCCATCCTGGTCTCGCCTGCGGGCGGTATGCATAACCGCCCGATCGGACGCGGGTTGGTGCAGCTGGCCCTCGACGGGTTGCGCGAGCCACCGTCGCTGGTCAAGGTCGCTGGACCGGACTACGCAAAGTTCGGGCTCGTAAACGGCCTGCGGCTTTTCAGCGAGATGACGAAATCGCCGACAATCAAGATTGTTCGCGAGTTGGACACACCTTTCCTGCTGGTCGCCGGGTCGGGGGATCCGCTGCTCCCGCCACGCAACCGGATCGATGAACTTGCCGCTGCGGTGCAGGCCCGCGGGAATGTCGCCATCGTCTGGCTGAACGGCCCAGCCCACGCGATCAACTTCTCCCACCCGGAGCAGTTGGCCCAGGTCATCCGGGCGTACATGCACGAACCAGCGCTGTCATCGAGTGGAGACCTGCCAGCCAATGCAGAGGTACTGGCCCACGCGCAGCGCTGACCAGCGAACCTCGCGAAAGCGATTAGAGTGGGGATCACCAATCAGGAAGCCGGTGACTCGAGGAGTCGAAGCACGGGCTCCACACGAGGAGGAAATGCATGGCACTTGGCCCCGTCGATGTCTACATCATCGGCTTTCCCGGTAATCAGTTCACCGGTCAAATCGCACCGGAACTCATCGACCTGATCAACAGCGGGACGATCCGGGTGATCGACATCCTGTTGGTGATCAAGGACGCGAATGGTGTGGTGACATCCATCGAGATGTCAGATCTCGACCCGGAGAGTGGTCCCAGCTTCATGTCCGTCGACATCGCACAGCCGGGAGCCCTCGGCCAGGACGACGCCGAGGAGATCAGCGATGACCTGCCGGTGAACAGTTCCGCCCTGCTGCTCGCCTTCGAGAACGTCTGGGCCGGAAAGCTGGTCAGTGCGATGCAGGGTGCCGACGCCTACGTCATCGACTACATCCGCATCCCCGCCGACGTCGCCGAAGCCGTCATCACCTCTTAGCCCACCTCTCTCAGCACGCTCGCCAGAAACTAGCCAGCACTCCACCAGCAACCGAAAGGAATCGACATGGGACTTCTCCGCATGGCCACCCGAACGGCAGTAGTTGCAGGTACGGCCACCGCCGTCTCCGGCCGAGTCGCACATCGACAGGCCGCCAAATACGACCAGAAGGCGCAAGAGCAGGCGGCCGCGCAGGCGCCGCCACCAGCAGCTCCTGCGCCCGCCCCGGCACCGGCTGCTCCCCCGCAGGATGACTCGATGGTGCAACTGCAGAACCTGGCAGACCTGCACAGCAAGGGTGTGCTGACCGACGACGAGTTCGCCGCGGCCAAGGCCAAGATTCTCGGGATCTGAAGATGGCGGTTGCCAATGCCCGGCGCGCTGTCGAAAGGTGCGATGGCCGCCGGCAGAGTTGAACCCTACGCACGGCTGGCAGGGGTCTACGACGAGATTGTCGTGGACCCCTGTTATTCGCGTTGGGCCGACTTCCTGGTCGATCGCTGGCGGACCTCGGCTCCGGCGGTCGAAACGGTGCTGGACGTCTGCTGCGGTACCGGTCTGCTGGCCGCCGAGTTGGT
>CAZJNU010000001.1:102963-111607 GCA_964547485.1 uncultured Actinomycetes bacterium | reverse complement strand
CGGCATCCTCGCCGCCTCGTCGAAACCGCGCCAGGCGCGACGGAAAGGCACTGACAGCACCCTGTGGCCGCGGCTTCGGTCGGAGGCGGTCGAGTTGACCGCCACCAACCATGACGCCTCGAGGGCGTCGGCTTCGGCAAAGGCCAGTTCGCTCACCTGCCGCCGTCCAACCGCATCCTCGGACTGCTCCGCCAACCCGACCAACCGTCGTTCGAGCGCATCCCGCCGATCGTTGAGCAGCGAGATTCGCTTCGGGTAGTCGGCCAGAATCGCGCGGTGCAAGAGTTCGTGCCGCCACCAGCGAGAATCCGGGTCGTAGTACCTCCCGGGAGCACCTTCCACGGTCGGCATTCCGGTATCCAGCCAGACCGGCTTGAAGATCGAAGTGCACGGTGCTGAGCTGCCGGTCAGCCACACCGTCGGGCCTTCTGGGGTCAGCCGAGCGACCATCGAACCGGTCGACTGCGACACCCGGATGGGGCCGAACCCGGCGTGGGCGCAGACGGTTTGACCCATCACCGCCAGGTCCGGCGCCCAGTCAGGTGTCGTCCCATGAGGTCCGTGGTCGCGCAGCAGCGCCATCGCGTCACGGACTCCGATTCGACCACGGTGCGCGGCGAGCCATGCCGAGGTCCGGCACTGCCGCGCCCGGGCCGCACTGAATCGGGTGTACACGAAATCCGAGAACCGGTCGGCCACATCGAGTTCGGGACCAGCGGCGTCGATCTCGGCAGAGGCCCGATCCCAGTTGCGGTTGGTGGTGATGGCGTTCGAGATCGAGTCGGCGACCGAGATATCGCGGATCACCCAATCCCGTCCCATCGTCTCCAGCACCAACGCGCCAGTGGGGTCGGCGATGATGAACGAGTTGTCGTACAGCAGGTTGTGGGTGTGGCCGGCCTGACCGTGTTGACCGTGCCGGGTCAGCAGCTCGGTGATGACCGAGGCGGCCTCGGCTGCGGTGGCCGCTCGCTCCAGCGCCAGCCGCAGCAGGTCCATGCCCAGCAGCCCCTCCCTCTTCTCCCGGGGCACTTTCGTGAAAACCGCCTCGTTGCCGATCGCCACCCCGGCGTCGTTGACACCCATCTCGGCGCCCCAAATCCAGTACGGCTTGGCAAGCAGCACGGCCCGAGTCCGCGCCTCCTGCGCTATCTCGATGTAGGTGCAGTCGACTCTCGCATCCCGCGGGTGCGAAGCACCCGGGACCAGCACGATCTGGTGAGCCTCGTTGGGTTCCCTGTCGCTGTTCTTACCGAGGATTACCGACCCGTCGGCGGTCGCGGGCGCCAGCGCCACGAAGGTGTCGCACATGAGTCGAGACTAGTTGGCTGTGGCGGATCGCCGCAGTAGCCAGTAGCCCACGAAGCCCACCAGCAGGCAGATCAGACCGGCGCCAACCATCGTAATGTGGAACGCCTCGTGGTAGGAGGTGTTGGCCTGCGCAAGCGCCTGCCGACCCAGCTCCGTGCTGGGGTGAGTGCCGGTGGACCCGAAGGCTGTGACCGCATCGAGGCCGGCACCGACTTGACTGGGCGGCACGCCGGCCGCCGTGAGTCGCTCAACCGTGCCACCCAAGGTGAGTTTGTCGATGCTGAGAGTGGCCGCGGCAATCCCGATGGCATAGGCGAACTGGCCGATCGTGGTGCGCGATGAGGTGACCGGCCCGTAGTAGTCCGCAGGCGCCGTCCCGATGATCAGACTGCCGAACGGCAGTGAGGCGATGACGGTGCCGGCACCGATCAGGACCAGCGCAGGGAGGAAAGTCCAGAAGGACCCGCCACGATGAACGAGCAGGAGAGAGAAGAAGCCCAGCGCTGTCAGGGCAGTGCCGAGCAGCACCGCGTTGGCATTCGAGAGGCCGTTCGACATCCAACGCCCGACCAGCAGAGCCCCGATTATGCCCGTTGCCAGATAGGGCAGCTGGCCCAGTGTCACTTGCAGCGCGCCGAACTCGCCGACGTACTGCCAGATGTTCGCCAGCTGCAGGAAGGAGGCTGATTGGCCAAAGTTGTAGACGAAGCCGGCACAGAGGGCGCCGATGAACACCGGATTGCGGAACAGTCGGACCGGGTAGAAGGCGTTGGACCGGTACCGCTGTGACAGGAAGAAGGCGACCAACAGCAGGATTCCGACCAGCAACGGAATCCAGGTCAGTGGTTTGGTGACGCCGGCCGCCGCATGACTCAGGCCGTAGAGGGTGCCGATGACACCGAAGCCGAGCAGCAGTTGACCGAGCACGTCGCTCTTGCCCTGGTCGACCGGACTCTGCTCGGGCAGCAACTTGGGTACGAATAGCATCCCGAGCAACGACACCGCCGGTACCAACAGGAACGCTAGCCGCCAGTTCTGCGCGGTGAGGATCCCACCGACGAAACTCATCCCGACCATCGCCACCGCCCCCGCGGCGGTGAATAGGCCGACTGCGGCCGCCAGGCGGCCCGGTTTCGCCAGCACATTGACATAGGCGAAGGCGGCCCCGTAGACGGCACCCAACCCCACGCCGGCGAGTCCGCGGCCGATGGCGTAGATGGTGAACCCGGGAGCCAGCGCCACCACGACATCGCCCACGACTGACAGGGCCAGCGCCGCGAGTAGGACCCGGCGACGTCCCAACCGGTCCGCCAGCAGGCCTGTCGAGATGACAGTGGCGGCCATCATGATCGTGAAGATGCTGGCCGCTATCGAGGTCTGCCCGCTGGTCATCTGCAACCCGCGGCTGGCAGAGACGAGCGCGGTCGCGGCGATATTGGGGTCCGATGCCTGGACGCCGGACAGCAGACCGACGAAGACGACGGCAGCAGCAGAGGTGTGCCCGGTTGCAGTGACAGAGTTGTCGGCGCTCACCCGAGGGAAACTAGCAGGGTCCGCCGGATTTATGGTGCTAGCCGTCAACCGCGGGATCGTAACTGACCGTGCGATTCCGCCCGGTTCGCTTGGCCCGGTAGAGGGCCCGATCCGCACGCTGCAGCACCCGGTCGGCAGTATCACCGGGTTCGGCCAGCGCAATGCCGATGCTGACGGTGACGGGGATCGCCTGATCCTCGGCGGTGACCGGGTCGGTCAGGGCCTGCTGGATCTTGGCGGCGACGGCCTGCGCGTCGGCAACCTCGCGCACCGCGGGTAGCGCCACGGTGAACTCATCGCCGCCGATCCGGGCGACCAGATCGTCGGCTCGGACATGGCCGCAGATCCGGCGGGAAACCTCCACCAGCACCGCGTCGCCGGCGGCGTGGCCGAACGTGTCGTTGATGGCTTTGAACTCGTCGAAGTCGATGAACAGCAGCGCCAGTCGGGTGCCGACCGGCGCCGGCCGGGCCAGCACGCCTTCGATCCGGTCCAGCAGTTCGTGCCTGTTTGCGACCGAGGTCAGCACATCGTGGCTTGCCAGGAATTGCAGACCCTGCTGCGCCCGGCGTGCCGCTGTCACGTCCACGTATTGGGAGACGTAGGAGAGCGGCGTACCATCCTCGTCGCGCAGCAGCCCGACCGAGTGCTCCACCCACATCTCGCCACCGTTCGCAGCGACAACCCGATGCTCGTCGCGGGCAGAGGCGGCTTGACCGGACCGCACTGCGGCGCGCAGCTGCTGGTCGAGCGCGTCATCCTCGGGGTGCAGGACGTCTGTCACCCGGATCGTCAGCAGCTCGGACTCCGCCCGGCCCAGCATCCGGCAGAGGGCGGGGTTGACTTCCAGGAACCGGCGGTTCAAGTCGACCACAGCCATTCCGGTGGGCGCGGACTCCATCGCCAACCGGAACCGCTGCTCGCTGTGGGCTAGCGCCAACTGCGCCTTCACCTCGGCGTCGATGTCCTGAAAGCCGCTGATGCGCGCCACCAGGGTGCCGTCGGCGCCGAGGATCGGAGTCGAGATCTGGGATAGCCACCGATAGCTACCGTCGGCGCACAGCAACCGTGCCCGCCCCGAGACTGTCTCACCGGCTGCACCCCGGGCGGCGACCTCAGTTGCCTGCGCAACATCGCTCGGGTGGAAGAAGTCGAATCCGCTATGCCCGACGACCTGATCCGGACGCCAGCCGAGAATCCTCGTCACCGATGGGGATATCCAGTCGACGATGAAGTCTCCAACCGTCCGCAGCGTGAAGTCCGAGGATTCCTCGGCAACCAGTCGGAAGTGCTCCTGGGAGGAGGCCAGCTCCTGCTCGGTCTCCACCTGGCTGGTGACATCGCGGGCGGAGCAGACGACGCTGGCCAACGAGCCATCCTCGTCCCAGAGCAGTCGAACGGTGGTATCCACCCACACGACTCGGCCGTCTCCGCGGACCGACTGGGAACGATGCCGCAGTTCGTGGCGCCCTGCCCGAAGGGCATCGTCGACTGCTGCCACCACCGCCCGCCGATCCTCTGCGGTACTGAGCCAGAAGCGGGTGCCGACGACCTCCTCGGGATTCCAGCCGAAGACGGTCTGCAGCGAGGGGGAGGCCCAGCGCAGGATGCCGTTGCCATCGAAGTGCAGCACCGCGTCACCGACGTTGTCGAGGACCAGTCGCAGCCTCTCCTCCGACCGCGCCAGCTCCTGTTCGGCCAGCCGCACTGCGGTGATGTCGTGCAGGGTGCCTTCGAGTGCGGCTGAAGCGTCCTGTCGAATCCTTCTGCGGACGCGTGCCTGGGTCCAGACCGGACGGCCGTCGCGGTGCTGCCAGCGGAGTTCGAACTCGGCGTCCTCAGCCGCCTCGCCGGAGATCAGGGTCGTCAGTTTGTCGCGGTCGTCAGGATGTATCAGGCGTTGGATCAGCGCGGGATCGGTCAGGAAGTCGGCGACCCCGACGCCACCCCAGGTGGAAATTGTGTCGCTGACGAACTCCACCGCCAGATCGGGCGCGATCCGCAGGACGAAGAAGACGTCGCCGGTGCGCTCCGCCAACTCCCGGAACCAGCCGTCCCGGCCGTCCGCGCTGGGCCGCGAGGTATCCACACCTGCCACCTCCGCTCGCTGCCACCGACTACCTCCACCATCCCAGCCTCCCGCTCGTTTCGCTGGCCGGAGTGATGGCTGAACCTGTTGTCGCACCCGCCCGTCATACTTGCCGAATGTTCGGAACGCTGCGCACGCACACCGCGGGCACGCTGCGCACCTACACCACGGGGTTGTACCTGATCACGGCGATTTGCGGATTGCTGGACGCCGTCTGCTTCCTCGCTGTCGGTGGGGTCTTCGCCGAGATCATGACCGGCAATCTGCTCCTGATGGCCTTCACCGTAGGTTCCGGCGATCCCGTTGAGGACACCACCAAGTTTCTGCTGCCATTGGCGGCCTTCGCCCTCGGTGCCTTGGGCGGTGGTCGGCTGCTGCGCGGTTCCGCCCAGATTCGAGAGCGCCGTCTCGGGTTCGCCTTCGAGTGGTTGCTGATCGTGGCGGCGGTTGTCATCTCGGCGGTCGGGAGTCCGGACGACAGCAACGGCATCGGGCTGGTGGTCGTGGCGCTGCTGGCGTTCGCGATGGGTATCCAGAACGCCATGGTTCGAGTCCATGGCATCCCCGATCTGGCGACCAACGTGATGACCCTCACCCTGACTGCCATCATCGCCGACTCCCGACCGGCCGGTGGTGACAGCCGCAACTGGCGTCGCCGCACTCTGTCGGTCAGCCTGTTCGTGGTCAGTGCTGCGCTGGGCGCATTTCTGTTGAGCTTCGACGTGTTCTGGCCGTTACTGCTGGCGGCGGTCATCTTCTCGATCGCGCTGATACCGCTGATCGGCGGAACCCCCGCTGAGTCGGTTGACCAGATCGGCCACGAGTCCAAGTTCCCAGCAGGCGGCCTCGGATCCTCCGGTAACCAGTAGGGTTCGACCCACTGTCCACTCGAGCGGAAGGCACATTGGGATGGCGCATAACCGGAGGTTCTCAGTGGTCGCGGTTGGCGTCACCGCCGCGGCGGTCGCACTAGCCGGCTGCTCGAGTTCGGCGAACAGCCAGGCCAGTTCGAGTGCGAGTGCGAGTGCGATACCCGGGCTGAACCAGCAGGTGGTTGACATCATGAACTCGCCGCCCTATTCCCATGCCACTTGGGCGATCTCGGTCACCGACGTGGGCTCCGGTGAGGCGTTGGTCAACTACAACACCGGCGCGTTCCTAGAACCGGCCTCCGTGACGAAGACCTACAGCGTCGGTGGCGGTTGGCTGCAGTTCGGACCGGACTCCCGGATTGTGACGCCGGTGGTGCACACCGGCACGGTCGCGAATGGGCAGTTGACCGGCGACCTGATCCTGGTTGCCAAGGGCGACATCACGATGGGCGGGCAGACAGGACCAGACGGCAAGGTCGTCTTCACCAACCTGGACCACAACGATGCGAACGCGATCCCAGGCGCCACCATCGCGGACAACAACCCGCTCGCCGGATTGGACAAGTTGGCCCAGCAGGTGAAGGCCTCCGGGATCACCAATGTCAGCGGCCGGGTCGAGGTAGACGACCGGCTGTTCGTGACGAAGGATCTCGGAGAGGAGGACGGTCCGGTCTCGCCGATTGTGATCAATAACAACTTGATCGACATCGTCACCACACCCGGACAGGCCGGTCAACCCTCCACCTTCAAGATGCGTCCAGAGGTCGCACCATGGACGGTCGACAACAAGGTGACGACGGTGCCGGCCGGTGGGCCCACGAAGATCGCGGTCTCATCGACAAAGAACGGCATCATCACCACGACCGGCACGATCGCAGCCGACAGCCCGCCGACGCTGAATGTCTGGCATCTCACCGACCCGGCGACGTTCGCTCGGACAGCCTTCATCGAGGCGTTGCAGCGGGCCGGAGTGACGGTGTCGGCGTCAGCCACGCAGGCCAACACCGTCGCCGGACTTGGGTCGGAGGCCGAGGTTGCCAAACTGCCGAAGGCGGCGACGCTGGAGGGACTCAGCTACGACCAAAACGCCACCTACATCCTGAAGATCAGCTATAACCGGGGCGCGCAGACGCAGATCTGCCTGCTTGCGGTGGCGGCTGGCAGCAAGGACTGCGACGACGGCTTCCCGCAGTTGGCCAAGGTGCTGTCCAAGGCGGGCATCGACCCGCTGCAGGCCTCGCTCGTCGACGGCTCCGGACTGCCCGGGAACTTCATCACCGCGGCTAGCGAGAGTCAACTTCAACGGGTGTTCGCGGCCCGACCGGATGCGGCCGCATGGCGCGCGGCGCTGCCGACGATGGGTGTCGACGGCTCCATCGCCACTGTCCAGGTCGACAGCCCGGCCAAGGGAAAGGTGTCGGCGAAGACCGGCACCTTGGGCGCGGCCGACCTGCTCAACAATAGGTTGAGGCTGGAGACGAAGGCGCTGGGTGGCTACATCACGGCCAAGTCGGGCCGGCAATTGACGGTCACGATCATCATGAACCAGGCCATGTTCAGCGATATCCAGGGTGTGTTCGCGGCTAATGAGGATCTGGGCAAGATCGCGACCAGCATCTGGGAGGCCTACTAGCAGCGTGGGTCAGGGGCGTCCACGTAGACTCCGGCTGTGGATGCGTCCGAACAGCCGGAAGTGGCTCCGACGCCACTGACCCAGCAGCAGACCGAACTGGTCCGAACCAGGGTGCGGCTGCTGATCGAAATCACCGCGAAGGTCGGCACCTATCGCAAGGGATTGTTGGTGGCGGCCCAGCGGCTCAGCCCGGAAGAGGCCACGATCATCGTGGACCTTGCCCACCACGGGCTGCAGGTGCCTCAGCTCCGCGATGTTCTCTGTGGCGGACATGTGCTGGTCGACGACCCGGACCTGTACGACGCTTGGCGGTTCGCCGGGGTCAGTCACGACCGCATCTCCAGCCATCACCGAACCGTCGACAAGACCAAGTATCCGGATATCGGAATGCGCGGCCCAGTCGTTCGGGAGAAACTGCACGGCCGAACTGCGCAGGGGACGTGGGTTCAACTCGAGAAGACGCCGGCCGCGATGGGCAAAGGTAAGAAGCTGCCGACGATGTCCGATGTTCGACACCTGATGGACTACATCGTGTACCGAATCACCCGTAGCAATGTCGGGCCGTGGGGCCTGTCCAAGGTCACCGAGCGGCGTCCCCTATATCTGTCGCCGGGACTGGCGGTGGCGGTCGGCGTGCCGGCCGGTGTGGCCGAGTCTGTCCGTGCCACGTTGCACCAACTGGAGGATGACGACGATGTCACCTCGGCCTCAGCGGACCTGGCCCACAGGTTTCCCCCGCCTGATCGGGTCGATCCCCTCGCCGAGATCGGCGGAACCTTGAGCGGTCGAGCAGGTCGGGGTCTGTTCGGCAATTCCGATGTCTGGGTGACCGAGACACCCGCGCGGGTCGCCGCCGCCATTCTGGCCGAATCGGGAACGCTGCCCCGAACCCTGGACTTGGGCACGCCGATCGCCACCTCAACGGCCTCCACGTCAAGGCCACCCACGGCGACGGCCGCCACGTCTGAGCCGAAGTCCGACACCGAAGAGGGAATCGATGAGTGAGTCAACTGGGAATCCGGCAACTTCGGGTGACGGATCCGTTCCGGCCGCCTCCGTCCCGGAGGGGCTGGTGGCCGCCGTCGTCCACCTGGTGAGCACGGGTCCGGTACCGCTCGGGGCCTACACCCTCGCGGAACTGACCGCGGTGGATGCGGTGGTCGACTTCCTCGAGGTGATGCCGTCGGACGAGGTGCTGGCGGAGGC
>CAZJNU010000001.1:97905-102863 GCA_964547485.1 uncultured Actinomycetes bacterium | reverse complement strand
CCACGCTGTCGATGTCAGCGGGCACCTGGATGCCGCTGTGGCATCGTTGCGCGCTCATGGCTCCTACCTGGAGGCATTGGGCGACCATCCGATGGCCGATCCCGAATTCGTCCGGGCATACTGCGAACAGGTAGGTGTCCGAGCGGGAGTGGGTGCGGCCGTGCCGGTCGAACTGTTCGGATAGATCACGGCAGGGCACAGCTGCCCGATGCTGACGGGAGAGAGTTGGTCGAGGTGGAGATGGACGATCGGAGCGCAGCCGAGATTGTCGCGGAGTATTCGCTTGCGCCACACCCAGAGGGCGGCTGGTTCCGCGAGACTTACCGCGCGTCGGGATCCCCCGGTGAACGTCCGGCGAGCACCTCAATCCTGTTTCTGCTGGGAGCTGGCGAGAACAGTCACTGGCACCGGGTGGATGCGGACGAGCACTGGCTGTTTCACGCCGGCGATCCGCTGGCCCTGCAGATCGTCACGGCGGACGCCAGACGTGAGCTGTTGATCGGCAATGAGCCAGGTCTATCCCCGCAGGCTGTTGTGCCCGCTGGCGCCTGGCAGGCGGCAAGGTCCACCGGCCGGTGGAGCCTGGTCGGCTGCGTCGTGGCGCCGGGGTTCAACTTCGCCGGCTTCGAATTGGCTGAACCCGGCTGGCAGCCCGGCGTGCTGGACGGACTACCTGAGGGCTGACCGGTCGAGGCCCATCAACTGGCCTCGACCGAACAGCCAAGGTTCGTTGACGCCCGGGGTGATCTGCCTCACCTGTCAGGCATGAATCATCCACAGCTCCGGCTGGCGGAGTTGTGAGGCGGGCGAATCCACGCCTACGGTCATAGACAGATCCAGCGGTGACCGATCCAGATGGCACCGCATGGGCCGGGCGTAAACCGCCCAGTGTTCGCCCCTGAGACCACCCTGCGCCGTGCCTTTCGCGGTCGTGTGCGAGGGGACCAACGACAAAGGATTCTCGTGCGAAAAGCATTGATCGGTACCTCTACCCTGCTCGCCTCCGGTGCGCTCGCGGTCGGCCTCGCAGCCGCACCGGCGACCGCCGCTCCGGTGGCGTCTGCCACTCAGGCGACGACCGCGTCGTCCGCTGTCAGCGCGGCCAGTTTCACGCCACGCCAGTCGGCCAACCGTGCCGCCCTGGTGGCGAAGCGGGCCGCCGTGGCGCGTGCCGCTGCGCACCAGCGCTGGATTCAGGCACGCAACGCCTACCTGCAGGCCGGCTGGACCGTGGGTGCCCTGAAGGTGAAGCTCGGTGCTGCCACGACCGACGAAGAGCGAGCGGCGCTGTACGCCGAACTCACCGACGCCCGCAAGGCCCACGTCGCCAGCTTGAAGGCCTTCAACGACGCCACTCGGGCACGTACCCGGGCCATCAACGCCGCCACCAAGGCTGCGGCTGACGCCTGGCGCGCAGAGAAGGCCGCACGGAACGCCGAACGCCTGGCCGCGCTGGCCCGTTCGGTCGGGATCAGCCCCGCCACCATTTCGGCCTACGCTCTGTCGGAAGGCGACATCTCAAGGATCCTCGAGGCCGCCAACTGGGCTAACACGTCGAAGGCCCTGTCAGTTGTGGCCTGCGAGTCCGGTGGCAACTACGGCATCAATACCGGTAACGGCTACTACGGTGCCTGGCAGTTCGCCTATGGCAGCTGGCTCGGAGCCGGTGGCGGCCGCTGGGCCGGTACCGCCGATCAGGCGCCGAAGTGGGCGCAGGACCTGGTGGCGTACAACTACTACCAGAGCGCCGGCTGGGGCCCCTGGGCCTGCGCCTGAGGCCAGCCGCACAACCTGACATGTAGTTCGGCCCGCAACCCAGCGGGGTTGCGGGCCGAACTACATGTGGACCTCGGTCAGCGCTGGTTGTTCCCGGAGTCGATAATAGTGCGCATCAATATCACTGCCCCCCAGGGGACGATCACCCAGAGCGGCCAGAAGCCCTGCCATTGGATGGGATCGCTAGTCAAGATGCCCACCAGCCAGATCGCAATCATGAACACCGACACCCCGAGCCAGGACAACCACATCGCCCGCATTCCGGAGCCAGCGTTGGACTGCAGTTCAGCTGGTGTGTAGTGCGAGACCGCGGGCGGTCCCGGCGGCGGTGGCGGCGTGGCGGGCAGGTCGGACGTCAGTCGCGTCAACTCGCCCATCGTCACCGCAGCATAGGCCGCCGACATTCGTTGGTCATGTTCGCTGGCGTTGATCCGACCGTCGCCCAACGCCTTGTTGAGGATGAGCACGGTGGCCTCTCGGTCGCTGTCGCTCGCCCTGATGCCACCGGAGCCCGGTGGCTGGGAGGAATCACTCACTGCAGTCCCCTCTCGTGGCTAGCGGGACTTCCGCCCTAGCCCTCTGTCGCGTGCCAGATACGTTCAAGATAGTCCCGGATGGAGCGGTCCGAGGAGAAGTAACCGGATCTGGCCACGTTCAGGATCGCCTTTCGATTCCAGTCGTCCTGGTCCAGGTAGTTGATATCGACGAGGTCCTGGGTGTCGATGTAGGCGCGGTAGTCGGCCAGCACCAGGAACGGATCGCTCTCCATCAAGTGGTCGATCACCGCATGTCCGGCCTCGGTTGCGCCGTTCAGCAGTGCTCCGCCGGAGAGGGCATCGATGGCGCGGTGCAGTTCGGGATCCATCTCGTAGTAGTTGCGGGGCCGGTAACCGGCGGCCTGCACCTTGCTCGCCTGTTCCTCCGTCAAGCCGAAGAGGAAGAAGTTCTCCGGCTCGACCAACTCCCGAATCTCAACATTCGCGCCGTCGAGCGTGCCGATAGTCAGCGCGCCATTGAGCGCGAACTTCATATTGCCGGTGCCGGAGGCTTCCTTGCCTGCCATCGAAATCTGCTCGCTGAGTTCGGCGGCCGGCACGATCGACTGGGCCAGCACCACGTTGTAGTTGGCCGGGAACGCGATTCGGAGCCGGCCTGCCACATCTGGGTCGTTATCGATGGCGCGAGCGACGGCGAGGATCAGTTCGATGGTCTGTTTGGCCATTACATATCCGGGTGCGGCCTTGGCGCCGAACAGGATGGTCCGAGGTACCACGTCGGCGTTCGGGTCGGACTTGATCCGTTGGTAGAGCGTCACGGTGTGCAGCAGTTTGAGCACCTGTCGCTTGTACTCGTGCAATCGCTTGACCATCACGTCGAACATGGTTGCCGGATCCACCGATAGGCCGTCCCGCTCGGCCAGCAGGTTCGACAGCTTGGCCTTGTTGACCTGCTTGATCTCTGCGAACTGGGCGCGGAAGGCGGCATCGTCGGCGAGCGGTTCAAGTTCCCTGAGCCGCTCGAGGTCGATCTCCCAGCCCGGTCCGATCGCTTCGGTGATCAGGGCTGATAGGCCGGGGTTCGCCACCCGCAGGAACCGGCGCGGGGTGATGCCGTTGGTGACGTTCGTGAATTTCTCCGGCGTCATAGTCGAGAAGTCGACCAGCACTTTGTCTCGCAGCAACTGCGAATGCAGTTCGGCGACACCGTTCACTCGGCTGCTACCGACAACTGCGAGGTGTGCCATTCGGACGCCACGCTGTGGGTATTCGGAAATGATCGACATCCGTTCCACGATCCCGTCGTCACCGGGGAAGGTGGCGTGCACCTCGGCGAGGAAACGAGAGTTGATCTCGTAGATGATCTCCATGTGTCGGGGTAGCAGCCGTGACATCAGTTCCACCGGCCACACCTCCAGCGCCTCCGGCATCAGGGTGTGACAGGTGTAGGCGAACGATTTGTTGACGATCGCCCAGGCGACATCCCACTCCAACTGCTCCTCATCGACCAGGATGCGCATCATTTCCGGGATGCCGATCACCGGGTGGGTGTCGTTCAGTTGGAAGATGACGCGTTCGGACAGCCGAGTCAGCGGGAATCCAGCCGGAAGAGTCTGATCCAGGAAGTCCCGGATCGATGCCGCTGTGAAGAAGTACTGCTGGGATAGCCGCAGCTCTTTACCCTGTGGCGTGGAATCCTCCGGGTAGAGCACCTTCGACAGGTTCGACGCCCGCACCTGCTGACCGACCGCATTCTCGTAGTCTCCGGCATTGAAGATCTCCAGATTGAATTCATCCGGCGACTCCGCCGACCACAGCCGGAGGGTGTTGACGACACCGTTGCGGAAGCCCGGCACGAGATAGTTGTAGGGCACGGCGATGACAGTCCGATCCGGAATCCACTCCGTCCGCAACTGTCCGAGCGCGTCCACGTGGTTCTCGGTGTGGCCACCGAAGCCGATGGTCTGCGTCATGTGGGTGTGCGGAAACTCCCACGGATTCCCGCCGGCGAGCCACTTGTCCGGCATTTCCACCTGCCGACCGTCGACGAACGCCTGCCGGAAGATGCCGTACTCGTAGCGGATGCCATAGCCGACCGCCGGGATCCCCAGGGTGGCGAGCGAATCGATGTAGCAGGCGGCCAGACGACCGAGGCCGCCGTTGCCGAGGCCGGGCTCGGGTTCGACCGCGACCAGGTCGTCGAGATCCAGTCCGAGGGAGGCGAGGGCCTCCCGCATCGGGCCTTCCAGGTCATCGGCCAACATGCTGTTGAGGAGCTGCGGTCCCAATAGATACTCGGCACTGAGGTAGGCCACAACCTTCGGGCCCTTCTGAAGTTGCCTGCGCAGCCGCTCCAACCAGTTGTCCATCAGCAGGCTGCGCACGGTGATGCCCAGCGCCTGGTAGAGGTCGTTCTCGGTGGCTCGGTCGATCGAGACCCCTTGGTGCATGCGCAGGTTCTTCACGAACTCGTCTGCCAGATATGCCGGGTCGTGCTCAATGTCGGCGGGAACTTGATCGAGGGTCACGGCTGTCCTCTCGTGGTGGGCGACCGGATCATGGCCCGTCAGTCGGCGCATGTATGGCCGGCGGTCGGGGTGTCGAGGGTGTTGGGCAATGGACGGCAGCCTAGTCCGTGACCGGCGGGTAGGTCGGACGAACGCACCGGAGCGGGACCCGGCGGCC
>CAZJNU010000001.1:46193-97805 GCA_964547485.1 uncultured Actinomycetes bacterium | reverse complement strand
TCGAACGGGTCGCGCTGGCGGGTTCCCTTCGTGGTGTCTCCGACGAACTGATCCGCTACCGGGGTTGGGTCGGATACGTTGGAGCTGTGGTCGAGTGGTTGAGCGGCGAGGAGGTGCACTGAGGTGGATGTGACCTGTGGTGCCTCTGGTGCTGGTGGGACGGCTGTGACTATAATCCTCGGCAGGATAGACCTCGTAGGAGCGCAGGGGAAGGCGACTTCTGATCGAGGAGGACGAATATGTCCGATGTAGTGCCGAGAACGGCCCGTGGGGTCGTGTTTGTCCATGCCTGCTCCAAGGCGCTGTCAGCGCATGTGGGGTGGGCGCTGGAGCGTGTCCTCGGCCGCCCACTGCCGCTCGAGTTCACCGCTCAACCTGCGCTGCATGGCAGTCTGCGGGCGGAGGCAGCGTGGACCGGTCCGGCGGGTACGGGCGCGCGGATCGCCAGTGAGCTTCGAGGCTTCCCGGGGCTACGGTTCGAGGTCACTGAGGACGCCTCACCGGGCACCGATGGCGAGCGCTACTCGTGCACCCCTGAGCTCGGTATCTTCCGGGCCACGGTAGCCACCAACGGCGACATCATGGTGGGCGAGGAGCAGTTGCGCGCCATGTTCGCCCGGTCGGCGGCAGCCAGCATCCTCGGCGACGAGTTCGACATGGAGCGCGAACTGGAACTGCTGATGGGGCGGCCGTGGGATGACGAGTTGGAGCCCTTCCGTCACGCCGGTGATGGTGCCCCGGTGCGCTGGCTGAACCAGGTCGGCTGAGTCCAGCCAGCTCGCGCTGGTCCTTTCGCGGCCGGTCGGCCGGTCAGCCCGAACCCTCGGTGTTTCCGGCGTCTGCCGCTGTCGGATCCCACAGCCGGTAGCGCTTGATGGCGGTGCCGACCGCAGCCCGGTCGTACTCTCCCCGGTCGGCGAGGGCCTGCAGCGTCTGCACGACGATCGACTCCGCGTCCACCAGGAAGTGGCGGCGCAAAGCTCCACGGGTGTCGGACATTCCCCAGCCATCTGTGCCGAGCGTGTAGTACCGGCCCGGAACCCATTCCCGGATCAGGTCCTGCACCGCCCGCTGATAGTCCGAGACCGCCACGAACGGACCGGGTCGGTCGGCCAGTTTGGTGGTGACGTAGGCGGTTTTGGCCGGTGCATCCGGGTTGGTCAGGTTGTGTCGGTCGACCGACAGGCCGTCGCGCCGCAATTCGTTCCAACTCGTCACTGACCAGACATCGGCGTGCACACCCCACTCGTCGGCGAGGAGTTGCTGCGCCTTCAAGGCCCACGGAACACCTACGCCGGAGGCCAGCAGTTGCGCCCGTGGTCGGTCGGCGGCTGCCGCGGGATCGGCCGCCGAAATCAGGTGGATACCGCGCAGAATGCCCTCGATATCGGCGTCAGCTGGCTGGGCAGGTTGCACGATCGGTTCGTTGTAGACGGTCAGGTAGTAAAAGATGTCCTCCGAGTCCGGCCCGTACATCCGGCGGAGGCCGTCCTTGACGATATGGGTCAGTTCGTAGGCATAGGCAGGGTCGTAGGCGATACAGGTGGGGTTCGTTGCCGCAATCAGCAGGGAGTGGCCATCCTGGTGCTGAAGACCTTCGCCGTTCAGAGTGGTCCGGCCGGCGGTGGCGCCGATAGTGAAGCCCCGAACCTTCTGGTCCATCGCCACCCAGAACTGGTCGCCGGTGCGCTGGAATCCGAACATCGAATAGAAGATGTAGATCGGGATCATCGGCTCGTTATGCGTCGAATAGGAGGAGCCGGCGGCCAAGAAGGACGACATCGAGCCGGCCTCGTTGATGCCCTCATGCAGGATCTGGCCGGTGGTGCTCTCCTTGTAGGACAGGAACATGTCACGGTCCACAGCCAGGTACTTCTGGCCATCCGGGTTGTAGATCTTCTGCACCGGGAACATCGCGTCCATCCCGAACGTGCGCGCCTCGTCCGGGATGATCGGCACCAGCCTGGGGCCGATGTTCGGGTCCTTCAGCAGTTCCTTCAACAGCCGGACGAACGCCATCGTGGTGGCGACCTCCTGCTTACCCGACCCCCGCGTCATCACCTCGTAGGGTTCGTCACCGGGCAGTTCCAACGGCCGCGAAATCGGATTGCGGGTCGGCACGTAACCGCCCAACGAGGCGCGCCGCTCGCGCAGGTACTCGAAGTGTTCGTGGCCCGGGCCGGGGGAGTAGTACGGCGGAAGGTGAGGGTCCAATTCGCTGTCGGGGATCTCGATCTGCAGTCGATCCCGGAAGGTCTTCAGATCATCGACCGTCAGGTGCTTCATCTGATGGGTGGAGTTGCGACCTTCGAAGTGTGACCCGAGGCTCCAGCCCTTGACTGTCTTGGCCAGAATCACCGTCGGGCGGCCCTCGTGCTCCATCGCCGAACGATAGGCCGCGTAGAGTTTGCGGTAGTCGTGGCCGCCGCGGGAGAGTCGCCAGATATCGGAATCCGACCAGTCGGCCACCATCGCAGCGGTGCGCGGATCACGGCCGAAGAAGTTCTCCCGGACGAACGCGCCGTCCTCTGCCTTGAATGTCTGGTAGTCACCGTCGAGGGTGTTGTTCATGAGTTGGACGAGGGCGCCCTCGTCGTCCTGTGCCAGCAGCGGGTCCCAACTCCGCCCCCAGACAACCTTGATCACGTTCCAGCCGGCGCCGCGGAAGACCGACTCCAACTCCTGGATGATTTTGCCATTGCCGCGCACCGGGCCGTCGAGTCGCTGCAAGTTGCAGTTGATGACGAAGGTGAGGTTGTCGAGCCGCTCCCGGGCTGCCAGCGCGATATCGCCGAGCGTTTCCGGCTCGTCGGTCTCACCGTCGCCGAGGAAAGCCCAGACGTGTTGTTCGGAGGTGTCCTTGATACCGCGGTCATGGAGGTACCGGTTGAATCTCGCTTGGTAGATGGCGTCGATCGGACCCAGCCCCATCGAGACCGTCGGGAACTGCCAGAAGCCGCCCATCAGTCGCGGGTGCGGGTAGGACGGCAACCCACCGCCAGGATGGGTCAACTCTTGCCGGAAGCCGTCCAGGTTGTGTTCGTTGAGTCTGCCCTCCACGAATGCGCGGGCATAGATCCCTGGCGAGGCGTGACCCTGGAAGAACACCTGGTCGCCGCCGCCGGGGGCTGCCGGGCCTTTGAAGAAGTGGTTGAAGCCGACCTCGTAGAGGGAGGCCGATGATGCGTAGGAGGAGATATGCCCACCGACGCCGACACCGGGGCGTTGCGCCCGGTGGACCATGATCGCGGCGTTCCAGCGAATGTAGGCGCGGATTCGCTTTTCGATCACCTCGTCGCCGGGGAAGTCGGGTTCGTGTGCCGGACTGATGGTGTTGATGTAGTCCGTCTGTCGGACATCTGGGACGCCGATGTCCAGTTCGGCCGCGTGGCGTTGCAGTTCCAGCATCAGGAACCGAGCACGGGCCGGTCCCAGCCGGTCCACCACGGCGTCGAACGACTCGAGCCATTCGGCTCGCTCCGCCGGATCGACGTCCACGTACTGATGCGGCATTCCGACTGGTTGCAGGTGGTGGCTGTCTTCGGTCACGGGTGGACCTTTCGGCGAGATGATCGGCGGTGATCGGCGGTGATCGGCGATGAGCGGCGATGAGCGGAGGGGTGCGACGGTGTGTGGTGGGATGGGCCGGATCGAATCAGGCGCCCTTCAGCGGCCCCAACGAATCCGGGTCCTCGAACGATTCCCGGATGGAGCGGGCGACGGTCGCCGCTTGGAATCCATCCACGTATCGGTGGTCCAGGGTGGCAGTGATCGACAGTCCTTTCCGCACCTCCGGCTTCCCGTCGATCGCGAACACCATGTCCCGGATCGCCCCGATCGCGACATAGAGCGGCACTCGGCAGAACGGCGTCGGCGGCACGTAGGCCTCATCGACCCCCAGCATGCCGACGCTGGTGATGACTGCGGCCCCGAACGGGAATGCTGGCTGTCCGGCCATCGGCAGCCCCAGCCCGGTGGTGACGAAACCGGTGAGGGACAGTACTCGCCGCAGGATGGGCGTGGGCAGCTTGCTCGCAATGTCGGCGCTCTTCTTGAAGGATTCGTCTTCGCCGGAGCGGACGCTGCTGGCTTTGGCTTGCAGTTCCTTGGCGACATCGGCGGGAGTCATCTGGTCGATGTCCTTGACCCGCACCTGGGCTAGTTGCTTGCCACCGTCGATCTGGACCAGGAACGACAGGCTGACGTCGTCGTAGGGGTAGTACTTCCCCAGATGAATGCGGCCGTTCAGGGTCGGTTCCAATGCAAGTGCGCGGCCCACGCAGGCGCCGATGAACGACGTGATCGTCACCCGTTCACCCGTCAGGTTGCGGGCCCGTTCGATGTAGTCCAAGACCTTGGTGGCGTCGAGGGTCAGGGTGCCGTGGATGACTCCCTCATGGGGTGGCTTCCAGCTCGCAATCGTGATCCTGCGTCTGGTGCCCATCATCGGCTTACCCATGATTCTCCCTATCTCCGGGCTCGCGGAGCGACAAGGCGCGTGCCCTGCCAATCACGGGCCGCGCTGATCGTGCTGGTCTGTTGCAGTCCCGCCACCGGGGCCGCCTCGGAGATGTCTGCCGCTTCCACGTGGCCAGCCCGCCCGGACTTCGGGGTGAGCAGCCAGATCGTGCCGTTCTCAGTGAGGGGGCCGATCGCGTCGACGAGTGCGTCGACTAGGTCGCCATCTTCATCCCGCCACCAGAGCAGCACGACATCCACCATCTCATCGGAGTCCTCATCCAGTAGGTCCGACTCACAAGCCGCCGCGACCGCCGTGCGGAGTCCATCGTCGCAGTCAACATCCCAGCCGACCTCCTGTACCACCCGGCCTGGTTGAACTCCCAGTGTCTGCGACGCTTCCGAGGTCGACAACACTCCTCCGTTTCGATAGCTGGCACACGCTCGTCGTGACCGTTGTGCCGCTAGTCCACCCGACGCGGGGTACCTCACGCAACAGCAATGGCCAGATCCGATCCCGGGGAGCTGATATCAGCCTCGTTTGAACGGGAATCGGGACAGCACGTCCGACGCGCGGGCGATGACCGTGGCGGCGCGACCGAAGGTGGCCACCGCCGGAATGCCGGGTACCTGCTCCAACACCGGCAGCAACGAGGCCATCCCGGCCAGGTCGTGCACCCGGAGCTCGCCACGGGCGTAGAGCTTCGCGGCGTTGGCCCGGCCGGACGTGACAGCGAGCAGGACGTCGGTGGCGCCCACCACCGTTGGCCCCAGCATCCTGCTGTCCGAGGTTTCCAGCACCACCGTCCGCCAGTCGTGCTCCCGGGAGCCGGTGCCGACAATGATCTGGGTGCCGACCGCGGACAGCGAACCAGTGGTCCCCGTCCGCGCGATGAAGGCGCCCATCATGTCGACGAGTGCGACCAGCCCCAGTAGCAGCAGGTTGTCATCGACGACGCAGCCGGCAGGCTGCAGGTCGAGGCTGACGGTCGCCAACTGGTAGCAGATCCCGTGAATGAGCGTCAGCACCGGCAGCGGTCCCACCGGCGAGGCAGCCTCGCGCAGGCCCCATTCGCCCACCGGCCACCGGTCGTCCCCGGCCAACCAGTCGGCGAGTTCGCCGCGCGCGGATTCGAGCGAAGCCATCAGTTCGGCCATCGGAGCGTCTCGATGTGCCGAGACCAGAGCAGCAGCCCTGGCTTCGTCGGCAGGTCCCCATCGACGCCCTGTTTCGGCGTCCTCGAGGATGCCGGCCAGGCTTCGGCTGTCGGGCCAGCGGCCGAGCGGTGTCAGCAGGTCTCGGACGGTGATTCCGGCCGCCCTGGTCGGGGCGTCCGGATCCAGGTTCATCGCCGACACCAAGAAGGAATCCCACGCCGCCAAGGTGGCGGCCCCGACGCTGTCGTGGTCGCCCGAGGCGAGCCCTCGTTCGCCCACCGAGGGCGTCAACACTTCAGGCAGAGTCCGACTCATCTGCGCACCCTGCGAATGGTGGGCAACCGGGCGCGGCCACTGCGGAGGCCGGCGTCGTCGTCGACTGCGGTCAACGCGCACCCGCCTTCACCTTGGACACGGCCACGGTCAGACGGTACGCCAGTGTCATTTGTGCCCGCACGGTCATACGGTCAGTCGACGGGGGTTTGGCCGGATTCCGAGGGATTCCCGAAGAGTGAAATGTCAAGCGGCGCCAACTTGATGCAGTCAAGCGTGACGACAACGTGCACTATTCTATACGGTGTGCACTATTCTGTACGAAACGAGGAGCAATGTAGGACCGGGGGGAGCGTGATGGACGTTTCAAGTCCGATTGCAGCGGTAATACCTTCACTCGACGGGGGTGTGTTGATGGCTCTCGCCGGTTCGACATCCGCGAAGAGCCTCAATGATGTCTGGCACCAGACTCCTGGCGCATCGAAAAGCGGCGTGCGGTTAGCCCTTCTCCGCCTTGCAAGCGAAGGCGTCGTGTTGCAGGTGCCTGGCGGGTACATCTTGAACCAGGAGCACCTGGCCGCACCGGGAGTCCTAGCTCTGGCCGGTATGCGCACCGATTTTCTCGACCGGCTCCGGGAGTATGTGGCGGACCAGCCAGATCAGCCGCTTCTACTTGGGTTGTTCGGGTCGTATGCCCGGCGGGATGGGGACTCCGACAGCGACATTGACGTCCTTCTCGTGACACAAGCCACAGATGCAGCCCAGTTGGCCGGCGAGCTGTCCGACAACGTTCGCCGGTGGACAGGGAATTCATGCCATGTTGTGGTGCTATCGCTCGCAGATGTGCGAAGGATGCGGGGCACTCAGGAACCCATCTTGGAGGCCTGGGGTCAAGACCTCCTCGTTGTCACGGGAGACAGCAGGGTCTTGGAAGGTCAGACATGAGCCGAAGCGACAAGGTCCGAACCGGCCCCTGCTCGCGAGCCGACGCCGTGGGCAGGTTGAAGCAGGCCCAAGCTGCGGTCATGGTTAGCGAGCTTTGCCTCGCCGACGACACCAGCGTGGCCACGGTGGCACCCGATGGCGCCAAGATGGCGAAACTGCTGAGGGAGGTACTGGCAGCCAAGGACGACAGTCACTCTGGAGTCGCGCTCGTTAGTGTGAAGCAAGCACAGGCACTCGTCAGGAAGGCCGGGACGCTTACAGCCTGGGCGGAACGAATCGTCAACGCATGAACGACCCTCGGCGGCCGGCCGTGGCATGACGGTAGTTACCTCGGGGGTAACTCAGTGGGCCCGGCCGGACTCGAACCGACGACCTTCCCGGTGTAAGCGGGGCGCGCTACCAGCTGCGCTACGGGCCCGCGGTCGAGGGTACGCGAGCCGTTCGGCGCAGGGCAGTCCACCCCGGATCCGGCGGTTCCGCCTAAGTTGTTGCCATGACTGCGCCGATCTCCGCTGGCACGCCTGCCGCCCACCCGCCCGTCCCCGGCACCCCGGTCACAGTGGGCGACGTGGTGGCTGCGATGGAACGGCTCTACCCCTCGGCGCTGGCGGAGGACTGGGACGCTGTCGGGCTCGTCTGTGGTCGTCCGGACCGGAGCGTGCAGCGCGTTCTGGTGGCCGTCGATCCTGTCGCTTCGGTGGTGGCGGAGGCGATCGGCTGGGGGGCGGATCTGCTGATCACCCACCACCCGCTGCTGCTGACTGGGGTGCACTCGGTGTCGGCGACCGACCCCAAGGGTGAGGTGATCACAGACCTGATCGAGGCCCGCTGCGCGCTGTTGAGTGCACATACCAACGCCGATGCCGCCCGACCTGGGGTATCGGATGCGTTGGCCGAGGCGCTGGGCTTGCAGGACCTTCGGCCGTTGACCTCGGCGGCGGAGAGTTCGGACCCCACCGAGGCGATCGTTGTGTACGTTCCCGACACTCACATCGGGCCGATGATCGATGCGATGGCCGCGGCCGGCGCGGGCCGGATCGCCGACTACACGCGCTGCGCGTTCACGGTCTCCGGGACTGGCACCTTCGAGGTGCCAGTCGACGGTGACCCCTGGCTGGGACGGCCGGGGGAGCGGTCCGAGGTGGTCGAACAACGAGTCGAGATGTCGGTGCGGCGGTCGGTTCGGGACCGTGTGCTGGCGGCCATGTTGACAGTGCATCCCTACGAGCAGCCGTCCTACTTCGTGCTGCCGACCACCGCTGCGCCCGCCGTCACCGGCATCGGTCGGGTCGGCCACCTTCCGACTCCCCGAACGCTGGCCGAATTCGCCTCCGAGGTGGTGGCCGCGCTGCCCGGGACCGAGCACGGAGTTCGGGTTGCCGGTGACCCTGACCGGATCGTGTCGACCGTCGCAGTGTGCGGCGGCGCAGGCGACTCGCTGCTGCCGGCGGCGGCCGGCGCGGATGTCTTCGTCACTGCGGATCTTCGCCACCATCGCGCCGACGAGCACCTCGGTCGGGGTGGAGCGGCACTGGTCGATGTCGCACACTGGGCCAGTGAATGGCCCTGGTGTCAGCAGGTAGCCGATCTGCTGCCCGCCGAACTGTCGACGCCGGATAGCGTGACCGTGCGGGTGTCCGAGATCGTGACGGACCCCTGGACAGCCCACCTGCGCAGTGCCCAGCCGAGGAGAGTCCTGTGAAGGCCGAACCAACCAGCCAGTTGATCCTGTTGGAGGTCCAACACTTGGATCTGGACATCGAACGGAATCGACATCGGGCCCGGACTCTGCCGGAGACGACCCGGGTGGCGGAACTTACCGCGCGAGACACGGCGCTGCGCGACCACACCACGGCTGCGGCGACCCGGGCCTCGGATCTGGCGCGGGAGGTGCGCAAGTCGGAGGCCGATGTCGCCCAGGTGCGCGCCCGGGCCGACCGAGACCAGAACCTGCTGAACTCCGGCCAAGTGACCTCGTCGAAGCAGTTGGCCGACCTCGAGCACGAAGTCGCCACCCTGGCGAGACGACAGTCAGCCCTGGAGGATGACGAACTGGTCGCAATGGAGGCGCTCGAGAATGCCGAGGCCGAGCACTCTGAGCTCCTGTCCCAGACAGATCGCGTGCGGGAAGAACTGGCGGCCGCAGTCACCGCCCGCGACGAGGCAATGGCGCTGCTGGACGCTGAGTTCACTGAGTTGCGTCAGGTGCGTGACACGACCGCGGCACCGGTACCGACCGAACTGCTCGAGCTTTACGCCCGGATTCGGGCAGACAACGGCACCGGCGCTGCGATGGTCCGGCGGGGTCGCTGCGAGGCCTGCCAACTGGACCTGCCGAGGGGAGATCTCGATGAGATCGCGGCCGCGGCCCCGGACGAGGTCATTCGCTGTCCGGAGTGCCGCAGCATCCTGATTCGCACCTCGGAGTCTGGATTGTGACGCCACGCAATCCCGGGGTGGAGTATGTGCTCGAGGCGGACGGCGGATCCCGCGGGAACCCCGGACCGGCCGCATACGGCACAGTCATCCTGCGGGGAGGGGTGGTCGTGCGAGAACTTGCAGCAGTCATCGGCGTGGCCACCAACAATGTGGCCGAATACCGCGGCCTGCTGGCCGGACTGGAATGGATCGCTACGCAGACCGAGCAAGCGGGGGAGGCGGCCGCAGCCCCACTCGTGGAGGCGAGGTTGGACTCGAAGCTCGTGGTGGAACAAATGTCGGGTCGCTGGCGGATCAAACACCCGGACATGAAGGAACTCGCCAACAAGGCACGGCGCGCCTACCCATCGGACAACGTTCAATACCAGTGGGTCCCGCGGGAGCAGAACAAGCGAGCGGACGCTCTGGTCAACGAGGTCCTCGATGCCCAGGCCGCCGGGGTTGTCCGGGCCGTCGATCGTGGCAACTGAGCCACTACGTCTGATCGTTGTCCGGCACGGCGCCACCGAGTTGACGGGCAAGGTCTACAACGGGTGGGGAGTGGGTGCGGCCGATCCCACGCTGAGCGAACCCGGTCGTCGCGACCTGAGCGGGCTGGAGTGCCCGCCGACCGTGGGCCAAATCGTGGCGGCGTCCTCGCCGGCCCTGCGTGCGCGTCAGACCCTCGATGCGTTGATCGCGAGCTGGCGGCTCGAAGTGGTTGATGGTCCGGAGGGCGTCGAGGCGTTGGCTGAGGTGGATTTTGGCGACTGGGAAGGGCGGTCGGCGGCCCACGCCCGTGCTGGGGATCCGGTCCGCTGGCGGGATTGGCTGATGGATCCCGCAGTTGCGCCGCCAAACGGCTCGGCCCTCACCCAGCGAGACGAGGCCCTGCGCGGGTACCTCGCCCGGCTGCAGTCGTCGCAGAGGCGGACCTGGCTGTTGGTCGGTCATGCCAGCACGGTCAGATTGGTGGTGGCGCGGGTACTGAGGCTGCCACTGACCGAAGTCCAGCGGATCAGTGTCCAACCGGGAGGCTGGTGCGATGTTCGACTGTGGGCCGACGGGGGTTCCTGCCTGGATCGGTTGGGCTGATCGTCCGTTCGGATGACAGCAAGGTCGACCGGAGGTGCCGAAATATGGTGGTCGACCGATCTGGTCTTGTCTCGAACTGCCCACGCGAGCACACTCGTGGGGTCTGAACAGTGCGATTCGTCGCACCAGCGAATCGACTAGGGATCGGGAGTAACGCAACTGGTAGCCGAACAATCCTGATGCGGACCCGGACTCGCACGTCGCATCCGTGGCCGACGACGAGACCCCGAGATACTGATCAGACGACGAAGCCCCCTCCATAGCCAAGAATGGAGGGGGCTTCGTCCTGCTCGGAGGGCCGTTGCCAGCCCGTTCGTCTTGTTCATACGATGCCCAGTCGGGTGCGTACGTAACCGTGAATTGAGTCACACGGGTATCCTCGAGGGGACAAGTCGGCCGGGCGGCCGCGGTCGGCTTCGGCCGGTCGAGGAAAGTCCGGACTCCACAGGGTGAAGGTGGTGGGTAACGCCCACCCGGGGTGACCCGCGGGACAGTGCCACAGAGAATAGACCGCCTCGCGATACGCGGGGCAAGGGTGAAACGGTGGTGTAAGAGACCACCAGCGCCGCAGGTGACTGCGGCGGCTAGGTAAACCCCACCTGGAGCAAGATCACAAGGGTCGCGAGAGCGGCCTGCGCAGACGAGCGGCCCGCTCGATGTCTGCGGGTAGATCGCATGAGGGCGGTGGCAACACTGCTCCCAGATGGATGGTCGCCGCCGCGTCAGCGGCACAGAATCCGGCTTACAGGCCGGCTTGTCACTTATCGTTGCGTTCATACCCCCTCGACGCCCGCCGGCTCGGCTGGAGTCGCTTACCCAAGGCAATCGCCCGCGATCTGGGTCTGCACTCAGACCCGGCTCCGGGTGGGCCGCTGCGACGCTTGTACGGGAAGTTCAGGATGGGAGACTCACGACGGGATTGCCCTTGTGGCGTGGGGTCAGGAACTGGGCGTCTGCGCTGATATTCAAGGGTTGCTCGCGACCAGCGTCGGCAGATCCGTTGCGGCAAGCGAGTTCGCCGTGCACTCTGCTGCGCCGATTCCGCCGCAGCTTCTCGTGCTGTTGCTCCTCGAGTTGCACGTCTACGACGCGAACAATTCGAACAGGATGATGCTGTCACTGCGTGGCCGCGGAGGTTACCCATAACCCAGTAGTCTGCTGGTGTTTTCCGGGGTGCGGTTTGGCTTGCCATCGGATATGGGGGCGCAGCATCAACGGCAGTCGACCGTGGCACGCCGCTGGGTGGGGAGTCGGAATTTCGACTCCCCACCCAGCGGCGTGCCTATCAGTAGTGATAAGTCCCGTTGGTGGGATAGATACCCCAGGACCCGGCCTCCACGTCGTGCGTGAAGTAGAGGTACTGACCCCAGGGGAAGAGCCCGAACTGGGTGCAGGCAGGGTTCGTCGGGGTGTTCGGATCGGCCTGTTTGAAATCGGCCGGATCTCCCCATGAGTACAGGCAGCCGGAGTTCGCTTGTAAGTCGCCCCCGGCCGGCGCCGGATTGTTGCCGACCGGTGCCGGCATCCCCTTGGACCCGAGCCAGTCCTGCAACCCGAACGGCAGCGGGGGTTGGTAGGAGTTGATGTTGGTGTTGATGTACCAACTGTCGATGCTCGGCGGTGTCCCGGGCAACATGTTGGTGCCTGGGTTGTAGAACGTCTGCTGTGGCATCTGCTGTTGGTACTGAGCGCAGTCGCTGACCCACGGCGTGCCGTTGAATCGACCTTCTGCGAAGGACACCAGTGAGCCTGCACTCAGTTCTGGTACCGGATTCTCGACAGTGCCAACGTTGTTACCGAACGGCCAACCCAGCACCAGCGTGTGGTTCGCCGCCGCCGGGACGGTACTACCGAAGCCCAACATCGCAGCGAACCCCGGCACCCAGCCAGCGAGCACGGGAGTCCAGTAGGCGGTCATCTTCGCCCCTGCCTTGCAGAAACTCTGCTGGAGCGCCGCCAGTGGTTGGGCCAGCACGGTGTTGTCGCCCTGGCCTGCCACCAGGTTCAACGGCAGGTCGAGGGGGAAGGAGTTGATGTGACCTTGTTCGATCACCGGGGTCTGACCGAAGAATACATAGCCCCACCGCAGGAACGAGGGAAACGCCGACCCCGCGGGATTCTGCAGGAACGCCGTATTCGGGGGAGCGACCGCCGACGCCTGGCTGATGCAGACGTTGGCCAGCGTGGACTGCATCGCCCGCCCTGCGGAGCTCAGGATCGGGTATTGCGCAGCCAGCTGCGGGAGGTAGGACGCATACGTGCCCAGCAGTTCAGGTCCGAGCACCCAGGCTTCGGACTTGTCCCATTGGAAGGAGGTGATCGTGTTGAGATCGCCTGCCGGCGCCACGGCTGTGACCCCCACGAGGTTCAGGCCCGTCTCCGGGTCGAGCGTCTTCTTGTCGACCCCGGCCCACATTGCGGCACTGCCGCCCTGGCTATGTCCCATCGTGACGAACTGATTGCCCGGTCGCGGGATCCCAGGCCAACCCACGATCGGCTTCGCCTGAGTCTGCAGCGCTTTGACCGCGTAGTAGAGGTCACGTGATTCCTGCTGGCCGACCATGTAGGTCTTCTGCACGCTGGTTGGACCGTTGACCGCGATGCCCAGGTAGTCGGGCATCACGACGACGTATCCCTTGGCCAACATCTGGTCCAGGAACCCTTCCATGTCGGTGAGGTTGTACGAGGCACCGCCGAGGGCGCTCTCACTGAACGTCAGCGGACCTGAGACGGTGCCGGTGGTGGCGGTGCTCAGGGTGACGACCTGATCCTTGACCGAGGCGACGGTGGTCCCGGGGGCTATCCCGGCTCCGGTGACGGTTGAGGCGAAAGCACCTGTACCGGTGAGACCGCTGACGTTTCCGTTGATGGTGAGGGCCGTCTGCCCGGCGGCCACGGGGGCTGTCGGGCTGAGTTGCACTGTCCATTTCGAACGACCCACCCCGCGCGTCACGGAGCAATCGTTGTTCTGGCCCAAGGTCGGGTGGGCCCAGGCCACAACCTTGGCGCCGGGCTGCGCGTTGGAAGGTACATACACCATCGCGCTGGCCGCTTCCGTGCGCGCGTTGGCCGTCACCGTGCAGTTGCCGTGCGATCCGCCCGGGGCAAGCGGGCAGTCGTTGGGGACCATCCGCCTATCCGAGTAGAGGAATCGAAACTGCTTGGCCGGCTGCAGACTCGGGTCGATCTGGTTGCCAATGGTGCATTCGGCCGGTGGCGAGGTGTCCACAGTGCAGGCCGGATTGCCCGCATTCCCCACCTGGCCCATTGTCAGGCCGAAGCTGGACAACTCCGCGAGTGGGGACTTCGGGTAGGTCAACGGGAACCCCGGACCGGCGTTTCCGGTGGTCAACTCCTGTGCCTTGACCAGCTGTCCGGGTGTCGTCGGCAACTGCAGTGGCACGTTGTACAGCGCAGTGCCGAAGGCGCTCGCGGTGTTAGCGCGCGGAATCGATCCGATCGCACCTGGACCGGTGGTGACGACTCGGAAGTTGGACGGGCGGGCATCGGGAATGTTCAGCAGCAGAGAGGCGACCCCGTTGGCATTTGTGGTGCCACCACCGGCGTACATGTTCGTCCAGCGGCCAGCCGCGCTCGCGCTGACTCCCGATCCGGTCAACTGGCGTTGAATTTGGACGCCGATCTTCCCTTTCGGTGAGATCTGAACAGGCACCTTGTAGGACTTGTCGACCTCCTGCGTACCGCTGGGCCAGCCGACGGCCACCGCTGTGGGATGGAGTACCGGTGTCACGGTCAAAATAACGCTCTTGCTGGTCTTACCCGTGGCCGTGTTGACAGCCCGCAGCGGCAGAGTGCCTGCCGTCGAGGGTGTGAACCGGAACCCCGCCATACCCGAGCCATTCGCCTTGGCGGTGCCGATCGTGCGCCAGACCGAGGAGCGGGTGTAGCCATAGGCCTGGAAGGCGAGGGTTGTGCCGGGGGCCGGCGGCGTGGTCCTGGCCGTCAGCGAGGTCGGCGAGAATTGGGCAACCGGGTTCGGGGAAACACTGAGGCCCACCGGGGCACGTAAGTCACCGCGGGTCCCGGCCGCGGTCACCTCCGCAGGGCTGCTGGCGGTTGGTCGTGGCGGCGTCGGATTGCTCTCCGCGGCCGCCGCGAACATCGCATCAACCGACGCCACCACGCCGGTTGGGGGCGCAGCGGCGGCAGCCGAACTGATCGGCACCAAAGTGGCCCCCACCAAGGCGGCCGCGGCCACTGTTATCGTCGCAATTCGAGTCATCACACACTCCCCGTTGGCCAGCGTCTCCGAAGTCGGAGACTCTGCGGAGCATGGTTTCAACCAGGGAGGCCGTCAAATTAACCCCGAGGAGGCTGTGCCATCTGGGTGAAAATCCGAAATACTCGAAGTGTAACTGGGCATACGCGTTGAGTTATCGCAAGGATGCCGTCCGAGAAGTTAGGGCTCCAGCCCCAGGTAGTTGCGCATCACCAGTTTCACCAGGTCGTCCCAAGCCTTGTACTGCTGGTCGCCCAGGCCATGCCAGATCTCCCAAGGTGAGGCGATCTCGCCGTTGAATCCGTAGTAGAACAGGCTCGGCAGGAAGATCATGGCGCACACCACGATGCCGGCGAACGCGGCCACATTGCCCGGATCGGGCCCGGATCTGACCGGTGACGGCAGCAGGGTGGCGACTTCGCCATGTCGAATCTCGTGCAACTGCTCGTGCACCACGAACAGGGCGGCTGCGCTCGCCACGCAGACGAACACCCTGGTCCCGTCCAGCGTCGTCACAGTGAAGATTCCGGGCAGCAGCAACAGCCCGGTGATCACCCACCAACGTGACTTGCCGGTGAGCGAGCCGATGACGAACAGCACCACCAGCCAGAGTGCCCCGTACCAGGAGTACAGACTGATCGGGAAGGCGTAGACGAAACCCGACACGGATTGCGCGATCCAGGCCGGGAACAGCAACGCCCGGGACGCCTCGACGTCGTACATCGCGAACCAGAGCGAGACCCCGACCCAGTTCACGATCGCTATTCCGAGGAAGATCAGCGCGTGCCGCCGTTTGGCCCGGAACCTTGGCGCCATCGAGACCAGGAATAGCGCGATAGCGGTCACAATCGACTGCTCGGGGTTGGAGCTGCAGGCGATCAGGGCGCCCAGAGTGACCGCCCACCACCGGTGCGATAGCGCGACTAGGGCTGAGCCAGTGATCAGGAACAGGTCGTACCGGCCGACGCCGTACAGCAGGACGGCGGGCAGCGGACTGCAGGCCAGTAGCACCACCGCCATCCGGTGCCGGGGCGTCGGTTTGCGCAGGATGACGACAACGGCGGCGGTCAGGGCGGCCAAGGTGGCGACCAGGAAACCGGCGTTCCACGCCCAGACGGAACGGTCGATCCCGGTGATGCGACCGACCAACATGGGCCCCCAGGACGACGAAAACCAGCCGAGCGGGGCGGGTAGTTCCCGGGCCCCGGCGACGAAGTCGACAGTCCCGATGTCGAAGTGGATGCCATTGCGGATGATGGCCAGCGCAAGTGCCAGCACACCCAGCACCCAGGGACGGCACTCCAGCACGAAAATCCCGATCGCCCGCACCGGGGTGAGCGCGGATGCGATTGTCAGCGGCGGATGGGCCTTATCGGTGTCGATCTCTGCCACCGGCTGGCCTACGCATCCTCGCGGGTCAAGGGTTGACTGATTCCGGGCGTGGCCACCGTCAGCGGTTCGACGACGGTGGAGCACATCCGACCGAAGGTCGAAAACTCCTCGCCGAGGACATCGACTAGGTGGTCTCGAACCCCTGTCACATGGATCGGGGCGGCGCGCTCGATGACGTCCAGTCCTGTCGCCGTCATGATCGCCCACTGGCCGCGCTGGTCCTCCTCGCACCGTTCTCGAACGACCCAGCCGGCTCGCTCCATCCGGTCGATCTGGTGGCTGAGTCTGCTCCGGGAGGTCAGCGTTCGATGTGCCAGGTCCGCCATTCGGACTCGTCGCTCGGGTGCCTCGGACAGGTGCACAAGAATCTCGTACTCCGGCAGGCCGACGCCCACCACAGCCTTCAGCTCCCGCTCGAGCACATCGCTGAGCAGTCGGTTCATCGTCAACCAACTGCGCCAGGACCTTTGCTCCTCGCTGCTCAGCCAGTGCGTCATGCCCCGATCCTAGGAGTACAACCCCTAGGAGTCGTAGTCCATGTCCCAGATCCGGATACCGCCCAGAATCCCGGCGGTGTTCGGCACGATCGTCGCGTTGGCTCCGAGCTTCGCCGCAGGGAAGTGTTTGGCGTTGCCGCCGCCGATGTAGATGTGGTCGAAGAACAGGAACCGGTCGAACGTTTCGATCGCGTTGATAACGCGCTTGCGCCACCTCTTGTTGCCGATCGCCTTTCGGGCGGCGTTGCCGATCTGCTGATCGAAGTCATCTCCGTGCCTGAACGGGGCGTGCGACAACTCCATGTGGGGCAGCAGTTTGCCGTTGCTGAACAAGGCTGTGCCGCAGCCGGTGCCGAGCGTCATCACGAACTCGAACCCGGTGCCGGCGACGACCGCGCATCCCTGCACGTCGGCGTCATTGGCGACCTTGACGGGCATGTCGAACGCCTCCGCGAGGGCGTGTGCGAGGTCGTAGCCGCGCCACATCTTCGCGTACTTCGGATCCAACGGTCCGCCGTATTCTGCGCGAGAGAAGGCCGGGATGTTGTACACCTTGCCGTGTCGCACCAGGCCTGGAAATCCGACCGACACCCTGTTGTACTCGGGCAGATCCTTCACCAGCGTCAGCAGACTCTCGACCAGCACCTCCGGCGGGCACGGGTAGGGCGTGACGATCCTGACCCGGTCGGTGGTCATGTTGCCCTTGGCGTCGAGCACCGACGCCTTAAGGCCGGTACCGCCGACGTCGATCGCCAGAGTGGTCACGTCATGGGGCCATACGGTGTGGGTATCGGCCTGGCTGGTCATCTCAAACTCCTACTCGCTGCTGGGGGTGGTGAGGATTTCGACACCCGTCTCGGTGACGGCGACTGTGTGTTCGAACTGCGCTGTTCGGCGCCGATCGGTGGTCACCACAGTCCACCCGTCCTCCCAGATCTGGTAGTCGATACTTCCCAGCGTGAGCATAGGCTCAATGGTGAAGGTCATGCCCGGTTCCAGCGTGACTTCCAGTTCCGGATCGTCATAGTGCGGGACGACCAACCCGGAGTGGAAGTCCGAGCCGATCCCGTGACCGGTGAAATCGCGGACCACCCCCAGATTGAACCTGCGGGCATAGGCCTCAATCACTCGTCCGATAACACTCAACGAACGGCCAGGCGCGACGGCCTTGATCGCGCGCATCGTGGCGGTTCGGGTGCGCTCGACCAGCAGTCGGGACTCCTCGTCGACGTCGCCCGCCAGGAAGGTGGCGTTGGTGTCTCCGTGCACGCCGTCGAGGTAGGCGGTGATGTCGATATTGACGATGTCGCCATCTGAGATGACAGTGGAGTCGGGGATGCCATGACAGATGACCTCGTTCAGCGAGGTGCACATCGACTTGGGAAAGCCGCGGTAGCCCAGCGTCGACGGGTACGCGCGGTGGTCCAGCAGGTACTCGTGACCTATCCGGTCGAGTTCGTCAGTCGTGATCCCGGGGCGCACCGCGCGACCGGCCTCGACCAGCGCATCCGCGGCGATCCGACCCGCCACCCGCATCTTCGCCAGCATCTCGGGGGACTTCACATCTGACTCGCCGGACCGGGTCGGATAGTCGGCACCGACATACTCCGGTCGCGGAATGAAGGCGGGGACTGGGCGTCGGGGTGAGATCTTCCCCGGTTGCAGGGGTGGGGCGGCAGTCGGCATGGCGGGAGTCTATGAGTTGAGCCTCGCTAAGGTGAGGGCCAGGCGGAACCATCGCGGCCCGCGTCCCAGGAGGAGGCACAGATGAAGAACCGAGAAGAGATGGAAGAGGAACTGCTCCATCCCGACAAGTGGTACGTGAATCTGCTGACCAAACAGGTCACCCAGAGTCCCGGTCAGGATCGACTCGGACCGTATAAGACCAAGGACGAGGCTGAGCACGCCTTTGCGCTCGCGAAGGAACGCAATAGCCAGTGGCAGGCCGACGACGACGAGTGGAACGGCAAGACTCCAGGCGAGAAGGATTGATGGCGGCCCCGCCCGCCGCCCCGAAGCGTGACCCGTGGGCGCTCCCTGACGTCTCCGGTGTGACTGTCGGGGTACTTGGCGGCACCGGTGAACAGGGGCGCGGCCTGGCCTCCCGCTGGGCCCGGGCGGGCCAGCGGGTGATCATCGGTTCACGCGATCCGGGGCGAGCCGCGGCCGCGGCGCTGGAGGTGGGTTTCGGAGCCACCGGACTCGGCAACCGTGACTGCGCCCGGGACAGCGAGGTGGTGGTGGTCGCCGTGCCGTGGGCCGGCCACGGTGAGTTGCTGGCGGAACTGGCCGACGTGCTCGCGGGCAAGATCGTGATCGACTGCGTCAACCCGCTTGGCTTCGATTCCTCCGGGGCCTATCCGCTCGGGGTGCCGGAGGGTTCGGCGGCGGAGCAGGCCGCGGCGCTGCTGCCCGACTCACGGGTGGTGGCAGCCTTCCACCATGTGTCCGCGGTGACGTTGCTGGACCTTTCGGTAGCCAAAGTTGAGATCGACGTGCTGGTCCTCGGCGACGATCGGGACGCCACAGACCTGGTGCAGGCGCTGGCTGGGCGGATCCCGGGTATCCGTGGCCTGTATGCGGGTCGGCTGCGCAACAGTCACCAAGTTGAGGCGCTGACCGCGAACCTCATCTCGCTGAACCGGCGCTACCGGGCGCACGCCGGCATCGGGGTCACCGGAGTCGCTGGTTAGCCGCCCCGGCAGCCCGGTCCTCAGCTGTACTGGTGCTCACCGTCGGGGTAGGTGCCGGCGACGACTTCGTCAGCCCAGCACTTGACGGCGTCCCCTAGGTATCCGCGCAGGTCTGCGTACTGCTTGACGAACTTGGCCGGTTTTCCAGGCGTCAGCCCTGCCAGGTCCTGCCATACCAGCACTTGCGCGTCGGTGCTGGCGCCGGCGCCGATCCCGATTGTGGGGATTGCCAGGGAGCGAGTGACCGCATCGCCGAGCTCGTGCGGCACCACTTCGAGGACCACCGCGAACGCACCCGCTGCCTGCAGACTCTTGGCATCCCGCAGGAGGGTCTGGCCCGCTTCGCCGCGTCCCTGGACTCGGTAGCCACCCATCGCGTGAACCGATTGCGGCGTTAACCCCAGGTGACCCATCACCGGTATCCCGGCCGCCACCAGCGCCTCAATCTGCGGCAGCACCCGCTCGCCCCCCTCGAGTTTCACCGCATGGGCGCCGGCCTCCTTCATGAACCGGGTGGCAGTGGCCAGGGCCTGCGCGGGCCCTTGCTGATACGAGCCGAACGGTAGGTCCGCCACGACCATCGCCCGACGGGAGCCGCGAACGACAGCTCGGGTCAGCGGAATCAAATCGTCAACAGTGATGGGGATGGTGGAGTCGTAGCCATAGACCACCATCGCCGCGGAGTCACCGACCAGCATCACTGGGATCCCGGCGTCGTCGAACACCCCCGCGGTGAGGGCGTCATAGGCGGTGATCATTGGCCACCTATCGCCGGCGACCTTGGCCGCGGCCAGATCGTTCACAGTGATCCGGCGGGCTGAGGCGCGGCCAGCGCCGTAGAGGGGCTCGGACATGAGAATTCTCCAATCTCGAGGCTCCACTGCGGAGTCCCCGGACGCACCCATGGTGACACCTCGCACCGGTTGGCGCCAGTGTCTGGCCCAGTTCAATTCACACCTGGTTCGGGTGGTCCGAGGGGGCCTGCGACGTATCCTGGTTCGGTGACCACCTTGTCTCGCGCTGGCGTCAGCGTGGACGAACCGTGGATCGATGTCTCCGGTGAGCTGTGGCTGGCCGGATTTCCCGGTCTCGGAACTGTCACGGTTGCCGCTGACGGGTCGACCGTGGTCACGCCCGAACCTGTCGCCGGGTCCGAGGAACCGGGTGCACTCGCGCAGCGCGAACGGGCCCTGCAGTTCGGTTGGGCTGAGCCTCTGTCGTTCGCGAGGCGTGGCTACTCGTGCGTGCTGGGCGCTGCCTTTGTCATGCCGGCCGCGGACGGGTGCGTGCTGTTCACGGGTGCGCCGTCGGACAGTGTCGGACTGGTCGCCGAGTTCGGCCGTCAGGGCTGGTCGCTGCTCGCAGAGGGACTTGTGCCGGTCCGCTGGCAAGGTGACCAGTTCGTGGTCCACGCCCGCGAGGCCCCTGCTCTGGCAGCCCGTCGGCACTGCACAGCGGAGGGGCTCGCCGGCATCGAGGTTCGGTCGCGGTCGGACGCCTGCGAGGTGTCTGTGCCGCGGGCGACCGGAAGCAGGCCGGTGGCCGCTGTGGTGTCGTTCCACCCCCGCAAGGTCGGTGAGGCGCCGTTCGAGATCCTGCGTGGTAGATCGCGGTTCCAGGCCGCCGCCCGGCTAGTGACCCGAGGGGTACTGAGCGCCGCCGGACCTGAGTCCGATCCCACGATGGAATTGGGCACGCACCTGCGACTGGCGGACCTGCCGTTCGCACGGCTGAGGTTTGCCCGGTCCACCATGTCCGAGGACCTTGAGCTTGTGCTCGACTGGCTGCCGCAGGCGGTGGTGTCCGGTGCTGAATAGTCCCGCTGGGGAAGCCGAGTTCGACGTCGACGAGCGGGCACCCGAGACGTCCGGGAGGACCGTCTGGTTGGCCTCGTTTCCGAAATCGGGCAACACCTGGGTGCGGGCGGTGATCACTGCGTTGGGCACCCACCAGCATCTATTCGGGGTGAACCAGTTGGATGCTGGCTGGCAGCCCCACTATCTAGGGGCGGCCGTGTCGGTCTTCGGGCTGGATCCTCGCTGGCTCGACGCCTCGGAGGTCGACCGGCTGCGCACCGCCCTGATCCTCCGCGAGGACGCCGCCCGGCCAACTGGGGACGCCCCGCCACTGTTCCGCAAGACCCACGAGACCTACCGTTCGGCGGACGGAACCGCTGACCCCTTCCCCACGGCCGCCACCCGGGCGGCGATTCTGATAGTCCGGGATCCCCGGCAGGTGGCTTGCTCCTACGCGCCGTTCTTCGGCAAGAGTCTGGCCGAGTCGATCGATCTGCTGGGCACCGAGGACACTTTCGAGGCGACCAGTCCGGCGATGATGCGCAGCGCCCAGCCGTGGGGATCCTGGTCCAGTCATGCGGCCTCCTGGACCGATGATTCCGTACCTTTCCCGGTTCGAGTGGTCAGGTACGAGGACATCAGTCGGGATCCGGCTGGCACCCTGTTCCCGGTCTTGCGCTGGGCGGGTCTGGCTGTCACCGAGGCAGAGGTCGGTGAGGCGATCAGGGTCGCCGGCTTCGAGCGGCTCCGCGAATCGGAGGCGGAACAGGGGTTCCGTGAGCGGGGGAGAAAGACGCGGACCTTCTTCCGGCAGGGTTCGGTGGACAGTTGGCGTGCCGAGTTGTCGAACGATCAGGTCCTCGCGATTGAGGCCGACCACAGCGAGCAGATGATCAGGCTGGGATACCACCTGACCTCGACAACCGAGCAGCGCCAGTCCGTGGCCGCCGTGCGGGATTCGCAGCGGCGGCAGCGGCGGCACGATTGGCTGCATCTGCCCGACCGGATGGGGATCGAGGTCGTCGAGGAGGACGTGCCGGAGATTCTCGACGGGGCGCAGCGGCCCCGCCCCTGGATTCAGGTGACGCCCAACCGGGCGGTCGTGCGGTTCACTGGTGGGGCGGCGCTGATGGTGGCAGACGGACGTCGAGTCAGTGTCAGTTGGCAGCCCGACCCGGAAGCGCCCGATGACGACCCGAGTTGGCTGGTGCAGGGGTGGGGTGTGACGCTGGCGATGCTGCAGCGCGGTGACCTCAGCCTGCACGCTGCCACCGTCAGGATTGGGGCTGCCACCGTCGCGATTGCCGGGAATCGGGGTGCCGGCAAGTCGACGACGTCGATGGGATTGCGGGCGCGGGGACATGACTTGCTGATTGACGATGTCACCCTGATCGAGTTCCGAGAGGGTCGCGCCTGGACCACGCCCTACTCGCGCAATGTCCACCTGTTGGCTGATGCCGCTGCCTCGTTTGCGTTGGAGTTCGACGCGCTGCCGCGGTTGGCCGGCGGTCGGGCGAAAGTGGCCTTCCGACCGGAGGACCCAGCAGAGGTGCCCCACCTGATCGACCGGATCATCGTGTTGGACCCGACCCCGTCGGCGGCCGGGGTGACTATCACCGAGGCGCGCGGGTCGCAGCGGCTGGCCGCGCTGGTGGCCCACACCCGTCGGGACGGCGTAGCCCCGCTGGTGCTGGGCGAGCAGCGCTACTTCGAGCTACTGGCCGAACTTGCCGACTCTGTGCCCGTGTTCGTGGTGCGGCGCCCTCGCGCTGAATCCACCCTCGAGACGGTGCTGGACCTCATCGAGGGTGCAGTTGCGGCTCCGCAGGCTCGGCGCTCAGGTGATCTAGGCTGACCGACATGGCTGGCCAGGGCGACACCGACGCGGCCACGGTCGTGCCCGCCAGAGGCGATCGGCGAGGTCTGCTGGCCGACGCCCGACTACTGGTGGCGGCCGCCTGGCAATTGTCCCCGAGGCGTCTCTCCGGGCAGATGGTGCTGCTCTTCTTCAGTGGTCTGATCGGTGGGGTCAGCCTGTTGCTGTTGATCCCGATAGTGAACTCGGTGGCTGACGGAGCCACCGGGTGGCAGTTGCCGCTACTGGGGGACGTGGATCTGTCTGGTGTTCCGCTCGGGGCGCTGCTGGCGGCCTTTGTTGCGCTGACGGCCGTCCAGGCGATCATCACCCGTGCCTCGGCGATCAACTCGGTCTCGATGCAGCAGGTGTTGGTCGATCGGCTCCGGCAGCAGGCATTTGAGGCGATCCTGGCTGCCCGCTGGACGTTTGTGCTGCAGCGCAGGCGCAGCGATGTGATCGAAGTCGTCACCAGTGGCGCGTCCCGCTCGGGCGCGGCCTTCTCCCAACTGATGCACCTGGCGGTCACCGCTGTGTTGGCGGTGGCGACGGCTGTGGTGGCGCTGCTGGTATCGCCGGGGGTCGCCGCCGTCGCGATAGCGGGGGTGCTGGTGCTGGGGGTGGCTTTGTCGTCTGCGATCCGCCCCGCGCACCGGTTGGGCCGCGCCTTCGGGGAGCGCAGTCGGCACCTGCAGTCGGTGATGCTCAATTCGATGGACTCACTCCGGCTGGTCCGCGCTCACAACGCCTCGGCCACCTGGGCGAACCAGTTGTCGGAGGCATTCCGGGGCACCCGCGAGGTGCAGATCGCCAACGTCCGCCGGTCCGCCACAGTGTCCGCCTTCTCCGCCGTCGGACTGGCGCTGGCCGCGTCCCTGCTCGTACTGCTGGCAGTCTGGGCGCAAGTGCCGCCAGCCGCCGTGGTCGTGATGCTGGTGCTGGTCGCGCGGCTCGCTCGACAGGTGCAGCAGCTGACCACGATCGCAGCACAGTTGGCGAATCTGCTGCCCGCGGTGAGTGATCTGACCGACTTGACTGCGCAGGCTCGAGGCGAGGCCGAGCAACCCGCCGCAGTCGTGACGTCCCGCGCCGCCCTGCCGGACCGTGGAACCCCGCCCAATCGGGCAGCGCCGCCGGTCGGGGTCGGCACGGGCCACGGACCGCCCGCCGAGCCGTTGATGTCATTCAGAAACGTGAGCTTCAGCTACCCCGACAGCAACAATGGCGTCCGGCGGGTCACCTTCGATGTTGTCCGCGGCGATATCACCGTGCTGACCGGGCCGTCTGGAGCGGGCAAGTCCACGGTCGCGGATCTTGCGCTTGGACTGTTGTTACCTGCCGAGGGTGAGGTGGTGGTGGCAGGTGAACCGCTTGTCCCGGCCGACTTGTCATGGTGGCGCGACCAGGTGGCCTACGTTCCGCAGGAGACGGTGCTGGTGCCGGGGACCTTGCGGGAAAACCTGGTGTGGTCGGCCCGCCGAGCTGGGGGCGACCCACCCACGGATAGCGACTGCTGGCACGCCTTGGGCCAAGCGGCGGCGGGGTTTGCCCGGGATCTGCCGGATGGGCTGGACACGCTGCTGGGGGACCGAGGGGTTCGACTGTCCGGCGGTGAACGGCAGCGGATCGCCATCGCGCGGGCGTTGCTGCGAGATCCGCAACTTTTGGTGTTGGATGAGGCGACGTCCGCCCTCGACGATGCCTCCGAGGCAGCCGTCCTGCAGGTTCTCAGCTCACTGGTGCCGGCCGTCTCCCTGCTGGTGATCGCCCATCGCCGCACCACAGTTGACTTCGCGGATCACGTGATCCGATTGGTCGAGGGCCGCGTCGAGGTGGCGGCACCGGGCTGATCCGGGGCGCCGAGTTGGACCTCCGTCGCCCGGAGGCCGTCGGGCTGGATGAAGACGGTGGTGGCGGTGAAGCCGGTCGCGGCCGGGCCGCCAGTGAGGGCCCCTTGTCGGCCGAGCAGCCACGCGTGGGCCTGCCAGTCTGTGACCCCATCCACCTGCACCGGCCGAAGCCCGATCACCACCACGCCAGGCTCGCCGCGGCGACGCAGCATGATCTGCCCGGCGGTGGCTTGCGCCAGGCAGGTCGGTTCCCACGGGAGTCGGCGAGAACCGCGACGGATGGCGCCGGCAACACGTGACTCCGTCGGGCTGGCCGCCCGCACAGGCAGCGCCGTGATTGGCCTATCGAGCCAACTGTCGGGCACGCCTTGATGTTGACCGAGCAGGGCTGACCAGCGCACCATCGGCACCCAGCGTTGGGCGGCACCTGCCAGCGCCAGCAGGCCGGCAGCTTCTGCCACCCGCGCTCGTCCCCGCAAACGCCTTGACCGTCCTCCGTCCCGGCGGCGCGCCATCGGCGGCGGCCGCTGGGAAGTCTGGGACGTGGCCACGGGTCAGCTCGACGTGAACGCGATCAAACCGGAGGCTGCCAGGGCATCGACGAAGTCCAGCGTCTCCGCCCGGATGATTGCCGTATCGGCATCGAAACTCTGCTCCAGTTCGGCGATGATCTCGTCCATGCTGCGGGCACCGTCGACAAGATCCCAGACCGGGGCCCCCGCCCCGATGAGGCCGAAGTAGGCGAAGTCCTTGGGGCTCAGCAGGATCCGCTCACCGTCCACCTCGGCCTCGACCGCACCTATCGTCCGGACTGGGATTCGATCATCTGTCACTGCGCCATCGTAGCCACCCGTGCGGGTCCACTCGTACCTGCGCTGCCGAGCGGGTTCGCGGCCTAGCCTGGCCCGGCCAGTTCCCGCCACCGGCTGGTGATGGGGAGCCGCCGATCGCGGCCGAACGCTTTGAAGGTGATCTTGGGTCCGGGTGGGTACTGCCGGCGTTTGTGCTCGGCGGTGTCGATCAGTCGCACGATCCGATCCACCAGGTCATGGCTGAAACCGGCATCCAGCAGTTCCTGGGCACCCTGGTCGTGTTCAACGTAGGCGTCCAGGATGTCGTCGAGTACCGCGTAGTCCGGCAGCGAGTCGCTGTCGAGTTGGTCGGGGCGCAGTTCGGCCGACGGCGGTTTGGAGATTGAATTCTCCGGGATCGGCGGGGTCTCGCCGCGCCTTGCCGCATCGTCGTTGCGCCACCTGGCCAGCCGCCACACCAGAGATTTCGGAACGTCCTTGATCGGGGCGAAGCCGCCGACCGCGTCGCCGTAAATGGTGGAATAGCCGACCGCGATCTCGCTCTTGTTGCCGGTCGCCAACACCAGTGGACCCTCCTGATTGGAGATCCCCATCAGGGTCGTGCCGCGAATCCGAGCCTGCAGGTTCTCCTCCGCCAGACCGGTCAGGCCCAACTGTGAACTAAAGGCGTCGAACATGGCAGCGATTTCCACGGTGCGCAGCGACATCCCGGTGCGCTGGGCCTGCTCGGCGGCGTCGTCGCGGGAGTGCGCCGAGGAATACCTGCTGGGCATCGACACACCATGCACATGTTTGGCCCCGATCGCGTCGCAGGCGATCGCGGCCACCAGTGCCGAGTCGATCCCGCCTGACATCCCGAGCGTGACGCTGCTGAACCCGTTCTTGCGAACATAGTCGCGCAGGCCGGTGACCAACGCCAGATAGACCTCGGGTTCATCGGCCAACTCCGGCGGGATCACCGGTTCCGGGATCGCTGGTCGGGGCTGCGCCCGCGTCGTCAGCTGTGCAGCTGCGGCCGGAGCCGTCCCGGTCGGTAGTGACAGATCGAGTACCAGCAGTTCCGATACGAACTCGTTCGCCCGGGCCAGCAGCCGTCCGTCGGCAGCGACCACCATCGAGTCGCCGTCGAAGACTAGTTCGTCCTGACCACCGACAAGGTTCACGTACGCCAGCGCGCAACCCGCCTCGGTTGCGCGTCGTGAGCACAACTCCCGACGGACATCGTCCTTTGCGCGTTCATAGGGGGAGCCGTTGATCACGACCAGCAGTCCGGCCGGGTGGTGGGCCGCCTCCGCGACCGGTCCGCCGTCCTGCCACAGGTCCTCGCAGATGCACAAAGCGACGTCGACACCGTTGATCCGCACCACTGTGCCGGCGTCCCCCGGGACGAAGTAGCGGAACTCGTCGAAGACGCCGTAGTTGGGAAGGTGGTGCTTGAAGTACTTGGCGACGACGCGGCCCTCGTGCAGCACTGCCGCGGCATTTCGGGCACCTCCGCGGGGGCGGCCGGGCCGGGTCGGCTCGAGTTCTTCGTCGGCGTCCAGGTAGCCGACGATGACGGCCGTCCCACCGCAGCCCGCTGCTGCCAACGATTCGGCCAACGTGGTCAACGCCGCCCGTGACGCCGCCTGGAACGAGGCGCGCAGCGCCAAGTCTTCGATCGGGTAGCCGGTCAGCATCATTTCCGGGAAGACCACCAGGTCCGCGCCCAGCGCGACGGCAGCCTGCGTCTGCTGCAGCACGATCGCCGCGTTCCCGGCAAGATCCCCGACGCACGGATCGACCTGGGCGAGGGCAATCCGGAGTGAGACCGGAGAAGGTTGGGTGTCGCTCGGGAGCACTGCGCTGTCGGATCCGGAGGCGGGTGCGGACATGGTGCCCAGTCTGACACCTCAGGGCGTTAACCTTCCCGCAACCTAACGATGGCAGGCTGGGCCCATGGACAAGCAGACCGAGTTCGTACTCCGATCGATCGAGGAGCGGGATATCCGCTTTGTGCGGCTCTGGTTCACCGATGTGCTGGGACAACTGAAATCCGTCGCCGTCGCGCCAGCGGAGTTGGAGGGCGCCTTCGCCGAGGGCATCGGCTTCGACGGCTCCGCCATCCAGGGTTTCACCCGGGTAACCGAAGCGGACATGTTGGCCTGCCCGGATCCCTCCACCTTCCAGGTGCTGCCGTGGCGGGGGGAGACGAACGCGGTCGCTCGGATGTTCTGCGATATCGCGCTGCCGGACTCTTCGCCGTCGCACGCCGATCCACGGTTTGTCCTCAAGCGGGCACTGGCCAACGCCGCCGCGGCCGGATTCACCTTCTACACGCACCCCGAGATCGAGTTCTATCTGCTCCGGGAGCGCCCGGCCCAGGGCGGTCAGCCGGTGCCGGTGGATGATGCCGGTTACTTCGACCACGCGCCGCTGGGACCCGCCCAGGATTTCCGGCGGGGGGCGATCACGATGCTCGAGGATATGGGTATCTCGGTCGAGTTCAGCCATCACGAAGGTGGCCCGGGTCAGCAGGAGATCGACCTGCGCTACGCGGATGCGCTGTCCACTGCGGACAACATCATGACCTTCCGAACGGTGGTGAAGGAGGTCGCCAGCGAGCAGGGCGTATATGCCACGTTCATGCCGAAACCGTTCCGGGACCACCCGGGTTCGGCGATGCACACCCACCTGAGCCTGTTCGAGGGGGACACAAACGCGTTCGCCGATCCCTCCGCCGACATGGGGCTCTCCGCGACTGCACGTTCCTTCATTGCCGGCCTGCTCCGGCACGCTCCGGAACTGTCGGCCGTGACCAATCAGTGGGTCAACTCCTATAAGCGGATCGCCGCCGGCGGTGAGGCCCCGACGTATGTGTGTTGGGGTCACGACAACCGCTCGGCGCTGGTCCGGGTGCCGCTCTACAAGCCTCACAAGGAGAACAGCACCCGGATCGAACTGCGGTCTGTCGACTCGGCCTGTAACCCCTACCTGGCGTTCGCGTTGATCCTGGCCGCCGGCCTGAAAGGGGTTGCGGAAGGCTACGAGCTGCCGCCGGCCGCGGAGGACGATGTCTGGGCGCTGACCGACCGCGAACGTCGGGCGATGGGTCTGGACCCGCTGCCGAGCAGTTTGAACCAGGCGATCACCGCGATGGAGCGCTCGGAGCTTGTGGCCGACACCCTCGGCGAGCACGTCTTCGAGTTCTTCCTGGCCAACAAGCGGGCCGAGTGGGATACCTATCGGCGGCAGGTGACCCAGTTCGAATTGGATCGGTACCTGCGGGTGCTGTGACCGGGTCGACCGGGCGAAAGGTGAGGGCGGCATCGTGACGTACTCCGGACGGCGGCGGGATCCCCTTGGTGGGGCAGCGCTTGCTCGATTCGGATTCGCCGATCTGGATAAGGCGGCCCGGTTGCTGGGCGATCCGGGGATGATCGCAGTGGCGGATTCGCCGACAGCGATGGCTGACTTCCAAGTGGCGGCCGACCCGGACCTCGCGCTGCTGACCCTGTCCAGGCTGGTGGATCTGGGGGAGCCGACCGCCGGCCTCGCCCCGACCTTCGTGGCAGATGCCGAATTCCGCCGCAGATTCCTCCGCATCATCGGCCTCAGCGAAGCCTTCGGCGGCGTGCTGCTTCGCCATCCGCACTGGTGGCCCACGTTGGCAGCCGTTGGCGGCAGATCCGGTTCGGGCCACCCGTCGCTGGCGATGCGGACAGCGCTGCTCACCGCGGTTGGCGCCGATCCGGAGGACGCCGTGCCGGTCGCTTCGACGGACGGTGACGCAGCACAGCTGGCGATGCGCAAAGAGTACCGACGACAGCTACTGGTGATCGCCGACCAGGATCTCAGCGGCGGCCATCCGGTGGATGTCACCACCGAGTTGCTGTCCGATCTTGCCGACGCTGTGTTGGAGGCGTCGTTGGCGATCGCCCGGGCCGGCGTGACCGACCACGAGACCTGCCGACTCGCCATCGTCGCGATGGGCAAGTGTGGTGCCAGGGAGCTGAACTACCTCTCCGACGTCGACGTCATCTTCGTCGCCGAACCCGTGCCCGGCGCTGACGAGCAGACTGCGATGGCGGCCGGTACGGCGTTGGCCAAACGGCTGATGAGCATCACCATGGCCCACACGGAGGAGGGCACGATCTGGGAGGTGGACGCTGGCCTCCGCCCGGAGGGTAAGGCCGGTGCGCTCGTGCGGACCTTGGCCAGTCACCTCGACTACTACGGTCGATGGGCGAAGACCTGGGAGTTCCAGGCCTTGCTGAAGGCCCGCGCGGCCGCCGGCGACCGGGTGCTGGGCAACGAATTCATCTCGGAGACGCGGCCGCTGGTGTGGAGCGCGTCGCGGCGGCCGGACTTCGTGTCGGATGTGCAGTCGATGCGACGACGGGTCGAGCAGAGCATCCCGGCGCGGCACGCCGACCGGGAGTTGAAGTTGGGCACCGGTGGCCTCCGCGATATCGAGTTCGCTGTGCAGCTGCTGCAGATGGTGCACGGTTCGTCCGACATCACGGTGCGATCGCCGACTACTTTGATCGCCCTGGAACAGTTGGCGACGTGGGGTTACATCGGCCGGGATGACGGCCGGGCGCTGGGTGAGGCCTACAGGTTCCTGCGCACCCTCGAGCATCGGCTCCAATTGCGGTCGCTACGCCGCACCCACACGTTGCCCGACGACCCGGACGATCTGCGTTGGCTGGGTCGGTCGATGGGTTTTCGGCGCGATCCGGCAGAGGAACTGATGGCCGAGTGGCGGGCGCAAGCGCGGACAGTCCGCAGGCTGCACGAGAAGTTGTTCTACCGACCGCTGCTCAATGCCGTGGTCCGACTGGAACCCGGTCAGGCGCGCCTGACCGCTCAGGCTGCCGAGGATCGGTTGACGATGCTCGGCTACGCCGACCCGGCCGGGGCACTGAGGCATCTGGAGGCGCTCTCCGCCGGTGTCAGCAGACGCGCAGCGATCCAGCGCACGCTGTTGCCGGTGATGCTGGGCTGGTTCGCGGACGGGCCGGACCCCGATGCGGGCCTGCTCGGATTCCGCCAGGTCAGCGACACGTTGGGAACCACCCCCTGGTACCTGCGGCTGTTGCGCGACGAGTCGGCCGCCGCCCAGCGGCTGGCAGCCGTGCTGTCCAGTTCCCGGTACGCCAGCGAGCTACTCGTCCGTGCTCCGGAAGGAGTGGGAATCCTCGCCGATCGACACTCGATGGTGCCGGTGGATCGGGAATCGCTACGTGCCGAGATGCGGACAATCGCCGCCCGACACGAAGACCTGCGCTCTGCCGTTGCCGGCATCCGTGCTGTCCGCAGGCGTGAGTTGTTCCGGATCTCAGCGGCGGATGTCTGCGGCCTGCTCACGGTCCAGCAGGCCGGCTGGGCACTGTCCGATCTTGCCGATGCCACCATCGATGTCGCGCTGCAGGCCGGAGTCGCCGAGTTCGAACGGCGGACCGGTGCACCCGTCCCGGCACGAGTGTTGGTGGTCGCGATGGGCCGCCTCGGGGGCCGGGACCTGTCCTACGCCTCCGACGCCGACGTCATCTATCTGCATGCCCCAGTGGAGGGCGAGTCTGAAGCCACCTCCGGTGCCGCCGCGTTGGAGATCATCAATTCGGTCAGTCGGGAACTCGCCGTGCCCAGCCCGGACCCGCCGTTGGGGTTGGATGCCGACCTGCGCCCGGAGGGACGGCAGGGACCGCTGGTCAGGAGTCTGGAAGGCTTCCGTACTTATTACCGACGGTTCTCGGCCCCGTGGGAGGCGCAGGCCCTGTTGCGGGCCCGACCGATAGCCGGTGATTCCCAACTCGGGCTCGAGTACGCAGAACTGATCGATCCGGTCCGTTATCCGGCGGGCGGTCTGACCGCATCTGACCTGCTCCAGATGCGCCGGTTGAAGGCGCGGATGGAGGCCGAGCGGCTGCCGAGGGGGGCCGACCCGCGGCGCAACACGAAACTCGGGCCGGGTGGGCTCAGCGATGTCGAATGGGTTGTGCAGATGTGCCAGCAGCAGAGCGCCCACGCCTACGAGGGGTTGCGAACCACTGCCACCATGGATGCGCTGGCGGAGCTCCGAACCGGTGGACTGCTGACCGCTGAGGATGCGGAGCAACTCAGGCAGGCATGGTGTTTGGCGGCGCGGGTGCGCAATGCGGTCACGCTGGTGGCTGGCAAGGGTGGCGACCAGATCCCGGCGGACATGCGCTCGCTGGCCGGTGTCGCCCACATTCTCGGCTACCCGCCGGGGGATAGCGGCGCAGTGCTGGAGGACTACCTGCGCGTGACCCGGCACGCCCGGGCATTATTCGACCGGGTTTTCTTGGGCGACGACTACCCGAACAGGGGGGTGGCCGGCGTCCGTTACGGGACTGCCGGCCACACCCCTGTTGTCCTCGTGCGAGGATCGCCGTTCGGCTACCCGGCCAGCGCGGCCTGCAGAGTCGCCTTTGCGGCCGAGACGGCCGTTTGGTACGTCTGCCGCGCAGTGCGAACGTCGCCGTGGAACGACTTCAGAGCGGGAGTAGTCGCAGCTCGGTAAGTGGCCAGCGCGGCGCGCACCTGTTCGCTGGTGGTGGCCGCCTTCAGCGCAGTCGCAAGGTCGGCCTGAGCCTGGCCCAGGGCGGTCTTGAGTTTGGCGCGGGCCGCTTCCAGACTGCCGCGGAAGGTGGTGCTGGCAGCCTTGATCGCCACGAAGCACGCCGTGCGTGCATCCACCTCGCTCTGCGGTGCAGTTGCCTTGAAGTAGGCGGTGTAGGCGTCTGTCACGGCGGCGCTGCGCTTGTCGGTCGCTGTCAGCAATGCTGCCTGTTCGAGTGTCCGGGCGGCCGAAACTGCCTCGTCGAACTTCGCCCGTGCTGCCAGTTTGGCGGCCTGGTTGTTGCCCGCTGCGCGCAGTTCGGTCCGGAACACAACCACTGCGGCGTGCACGGCTGTCTGGGCCGCATGGTGGGCGACGCGGGCCTCTGCCCGGAACGTGTTGTGGGCAGTCGCAAGTGACGTCTGCAGCGTCGTTTTGGCGGCGCCGGCTGGGGCGGATTTCACGCCGAGGGCGCACGCGACGGTCCCCGGGTAGAGGTCGCGGCCGCCCTTGCGATGGTCGGTCGCGTTGGCCGGAGCGGCGAAACCGGCGGCAGCGAGGGCCGTCAATGCGGTCCCGGCTGCGATCGAGACGAATCGCTTCTTCATGGTGGATCTCCTTCGAGGGATTCGGTCGGTTGCTGGTGACAGCTGCACCTCTGCGGTGCTGTCTGCGAACGTAACCGCGATGGGTTCAATTGTTGGTCAAGAGTGACCGGCGTTACACAAAGCCGGGACCAAACCCAGGAACTCCTTACCCCGGTACGACCCGCGACAATATCTGCTATCGATAGTCGTCCCAACTGCGCAGGGTGTCCAGATCCCACTGGGCCGATCGCGGCATCGTCATCGCGGTGTCGGCGAACATCTCGCCGGCTGCGGTGATGACAGCACCCGCGTAGCCGTCGAAACCGGCCACCCAGCCGAGGCCATCTTCAGCCAACAGCAGGCCGACGGTCGCGAACGCGTCGGCCCAGCCCAGCTGCGGTCCGGTGACAGTGAAGGACAGTGCGGTCGCCGACGCCGGGCGGGCTCCCGCGGCTGCCGGAGTGAAGACGTGATCACCGCGCTCGTAGCGGCCTGACGTAGCAATCGCACCTTCCGTCAGCGCGACCACGGCCCGCGCACGGGTGGCAGTGCTGGGGTCGAGGATGCCGAATCGCCAGGGCCGCCCGGCGGGGTGACCGCCGTGGCAGCGCCAGTCGCCACCGACCCCAAGTGCCCAATGTCGAAACCCGCCGGCGAGTAACACCTCGGCGGCCCGATCGACGGCCCACCCTTTGACGAACCCAGCCACGTCGAGTGGCTGGTCACGGCCGCGGGGGTACATCGAGAAGACCCCGTCACTGGCCGACTCGAGCCAGCTGCACGCCGCCAGCACTTCCTGCAGGTCGTCGGAGACGGGCGGTGGCGAGGTGGCGCATCCGTGCCTGCCCAGCAGTTCGGCGGCGAGCACACTCACCTCACTGTCCGGCCGGTACGACGACATTCTGCGTTCGAGATCCGCCAGCACTGCTGCGACCCCAGTGGCCACCTGGTCAGCTTCTGCCTCGGTGCAGTCGATCATCAAACTGGCCCTGGTCCCCATCACCGACCAGTGCCGGCGCTCGCCCGCCGGATTCATTGCTGGTCGATGATCGCCTGCAGGGATTCGCGGTAGCCATCCGAGGTCACCGTCGCCCCGGAGATGTTGTCGAAGTTGGCGTCGCCCGACGCGAGCACGGCGGCTTCCAACTCAGGCACCGCCCGAGCATTGATGCTGATGGACTTCCGGTCGCCGTCAGGCGTCATGATCGTCCGGACGGCGCAGATCCGACCGTTGCTCAGCTGGGCCGCCACCTGCACCAGACCCCATTCGGTCTGCACGATCGGCCCGCTGACCTCAGTGCCACTGCAGGCCCCCGAGTCCGTCGCCGCGGTGCCGTTGCTACCGGCGGTGGTGCCTGAGGTGCCGCCGGTGGTGTCGCTGCCAACGGCGTCGTCGCTAGCGGCCGCGTCGTCGTCGGTGTCAGCATCGTCGCCCGTCCGGCCGGAGTCGACCGTCCCGCCCTGGTCGGTAGTTCCGCTCTCGGTGGTCGCACTACTCGCGGTCTTCGCTGAGCTGGTGGTCTTGTCGTCGTCGCCGGTCAGCAGCGCGGCGAGGCCCGGGTCGGCGGCACCCACCACCAGCACGGCTGCCGTTCCCACCAGCAGTGCGGGCGCGATCCTGCGCATGGCTCCAGACATCAGTAGTCGTACCTCTCTGTGTGGATGTTCGATTTGGGCATGCCGGCGGCCGCCAGACCCTTCATGGCCGCCCTCGTCATCCCGGTCGGGCCGGAGACGAAGCCGGACCGATGGGCCAGGTCCGGCACCAGTGCGCGGAGCGAAGCGGGGGCAAAGGGGTCATACCCGGCCAGTGTCAGCCGACTGCCGTACACCAGGTGCAGGCGGCCCTGCAGGGCGGTCACCAGTTGTTCGAGTTCTTGATAGAACCACGCATCTTGGCGCCGACTGACCCGGACGATCACCTCGGGTCGCTGGGTCGGATGGAGGTCCTCCAGGATGGCGCGCAGTGGTGCGACACCGCTGCCGCCCGCAATTAGCAGCACGGGGGCGCCGCCGGCTTTGGCCGCGGTGAAGGTGCCATAGGGTCCTTCCAGCCAGACCCGGGTTCCGACCGAAAGCCGCTCGAACGCCATTGCATCGTCGCCGGTGTTTCGGAAGGTGAAGCGCAGGCCCTGCACGAACGGAGCTGCCGACACCGAGTAGGGGTGCGTCTGCCACCAGAGATCCTTGGTGCCGAACCTGACCTGGTAGTACTGCCCGGGCGCGCCACAGCAGGTGCGCAGCGACCGCCCGCCGACCCAGACGCTGATCGAATCCGGCGCCGGTCGGGAAATCTCGGTGATGCGCAGCGGGCGCATCATGGACAATGCCAGCGGTCGCAGTCGGCTCCAGACGATCAGGGTCGCGACTGCCAGGTAGAGGGCGATCCACCAGAGCCGGGCCAGCAGGTTGTCGGAGAAATCGGATCCGGCCACCAGCACGTGGCCGAGGGCCAGCGCAACTGCGGCGTAACCCAGGATGTGCAGGTAGTACCAGGTTTCGTAGGCCATCCGATTGCGGATTCTGCGGTACGAAGTGAGGGCGACCAGCGCCATCAGAGCGCCGCCGACCATCGCAGCGGGGAACCAGGGTTCCCCGAACAGAAAGACAACGGTGGAGAGCGGATCCCGGCTGGCTCGCAGCGAGTAGGCCCAGATCAACGCCACGGCATGCAGCAGCAGTCCGAAGGCGGCGACCATGCCGGTCCAACGATGCCAGCCCAGCATTCGGTCCATCCCGAATTTGCGTTCAACCGACGCGGGGCGCGCCGCCAACGCGAGGCCGCCCAGTGCCGCCAGGCCCGCAGCCAAGCCGGCGAGCTGGCCGATCCCGGTGAGGGCGCCGGAGAACGACGACGTGATGAAGTCGAGGCCGCCGCCTGCGAGCCACAACAGCAGGGCAGTCAGCGGGACACCCACCACGACGACTCCCACATCGCTGCGGAGCAGACGACTCTGGGCGGGGCGCCGCAGCCTCACGGGGTGGTTGGTGACGTGACTGATCGTGGTGGCCATACCTCCACCCTTGCCGACCTTCGAGTCGGGCGCATCGGCCCGCGGAACCCCGTGGCGGGCACTCCGCTGGAGGGATCGACTACTCCTGCGGGAGTACGTCGCCGGGACCGCCGCGGCGCTGGCCGGGTGTGACCAGGCCGCTCTCATACGCCAGCGCCACCAGTTGGGCGCGGTCCCGGGTCGCAGTCTTCGTCAGAATCCTGCTCACGTGGGTCTTCACAGTCAGCGGGCTGAGGACGAGCGTGCCGGCGATCTCGTCGTTCGACATGCCTTGGGCGACCAGGCCGAGCACCTCCCGTTCCCTGTCGGTGAGGGACTCCAGCGCCGCGGGCGTGGTGTCCGAGCGTACCGGCTGAGACAGGAACCGCTCCACCACCGACCGGGTCGCCACCGGCGACAACAGCGATTCGCCGGCCGCCAGCACCCGCACGGCTCGGACGATTTCCGCCGGGTCGGTGTCCTTGGCGAGGAATCCGCTCGCCCCGGCACGCAATGCTCCGACCACGTACTCATCCACCTCGAAGGTGGTCAGGATCAACACCCGCACGCCGGCCAGGTCCTCGTCGGCAGCGATCGCGGCGGTGGCAGTGATCCCGTCCATCCCGGGCATCCGGATATCCATCACCACCACGTCCGCTCGCTCCGATCGCGCCAACGCCACAGCCTCGTCGCCGGTACCGGCCTCGCCGACCAGTTCCAAGTCGGGTTCGCTGCCCAGCAAGTTGGCCAGCGCCGATCTCAATAATGGCTGGTCATCGGCAATCACGATCCTGATGGTCATTGGTCCTCCGGACGATTCGAATCGGGCAGTGGCAGCACCGCGCACACCTCAAAACCGCCGGTCGCCATCTCCTCGGCGGTGAATCCACCGCCGAGGGCGTGGACTCGTTCGGCCAGACCGGTGAGCCCCAATCCGCTGCCGCTGCTGCCATCGCGGCCCACCGGGTCGGCTGGGCCGGCGTCGGTGACAGTCACGACCAGGGTCGTGGCCTCGCGCCGCAACGCCACTGTGGTCGGGGTTGCCGGGCCGGCATGACGGACGACGTTGGTCAATCCCTCCTGCACCACCCGGTAGGCGACCAGCCCCACGGACTCGGGCACCCCTGCAGCGAGACCCGTCGCCGGATTCTCGGTCAGCGTCAGCGGAAGTCCAGTGGCCGCGACCCTCGCCACCAGGGCCGGGACATCCGCCAGCGAGGGCACCGGGTTGCGCGATTCGGGTGCCTCGCCGCGGAGCAGGGCCAACGTCGCCTTCAACTCGTCCATTGCGGCGGCGCCGGCCGCTCTCGCCTCGTCCAGGGCAACCTTCGCCCGATCCGGATGGCTCTCGACCAGGTGGGACGCCACCCCCACCTGCATCGTCACCACCGTCAGGCTGTGGGCCAGCACGTCGTGCAGATCCCGGGCCAGCGTCACCCGTTCCTCTGCGACGGCGCGGGCAGCTTCCGCGGTGCGCTCCAACTCCGCAGCGGCCAACCTGGTTTCGACCTCCGACAGGTACGCTCGCCGGCTCCGGGTGGCGATGGCCGCCAACAGCGGGATCGCGACTGCCACGAGACAGAACAGCACGAACAGTGCGCCAGCGGCCTCCTCGCCATTGATCAGGGTCGCGAGCAGCACCACGCCGGCGCTGGCCCCGCCCACTATCGCAGCGGGAAGCCACCCTCGTTCGGCGGCCAGCGAATAGAGCGCGATCGCAAAGGCCGCGCAGAGGGCGAATGGGATGTGGATCGCGAACGAACCGACCGCGGCCGCGAACGCGGCCAGACCGACCGCCAACCAAGGTAGTTGGCGCCGCAGCAGCATCGCCGCCATTGCGAGGCTGACCACCAGCAGAACTGCCAGCAGGCTGTCGCCCAAGGGCGCCGAACTGAGGCCGAGGATGTTGGCGCCGTCGCGATCGCTGTGCTCCAGGTACTCGTGCTCATCGAAGGTTGACCGAAACTCGTCGCGAAACGGGCCGCGTGGGCGTTCCTCCCAAGCGCTCTGGATCGCCCACTCGCCCAGCACTCCGACGAAGACCGCGGCGGCGAGTGCGAAGTCACCGAGTCGATCGCTGAACAGTCGTCTCCGGGGTGGCAGCGCGTCCGGAGCCGTCGCTGCGGTGGCGGCCATAGCGTCAGCCTACGGGGCGGGCCCGCCGGCCGGATCCCTCCGCGGATGCAGCCGTTCGCTACGCCAGCGGGAGTAGTGCGCGTCGGGGTGTTCGGCACGTGTCACCCGGTGCGCTTTGCTAACCTGCGCAGAACTCGGTTTGGTGGCCGTCCGCGCACAGTGGCGGCACCACCTGGCCGTCTCGACAACTACTGAGGAGAACGCATGACGATGCACAAGGCAACCGCGACAGCGGTGGGGATCGGGGCCGTCGCGTTGGCTCTGGCGGCATGTTCGAGCGGATCCAGCGGGTCCTCAACCGTCACCGTCACCGCGACGTCGACACCGACCGCCGTGGCGACCCAGGCAGCGGCTCCGCTGAAGACCGAACCGGTCAAGCCGGCAGCCACGAAGGCGGCGCTGACCGGGCTGCCTGCGGCACCGGGTGGCTCGTCAGTGCTGCAGACGTCCAACAACAACGGTGTCCAGTACGCCCGCTACTCGAACAACTCCGAGGGGCCCACCGAGATCGTCGCCTTCTACTCCGCCGCCTGGCAGAAGGAGGGCTATGCGATGACCAGCAGCGGCGGGGGTGGCGGAGGCTACGGCAAGTACGGCGGCGCCGACGCCGGTGCGTCGGGCACAAAGACAGGTTCCTACGTCAACGTCCAGGCGGGCGGCTCGACCTCCGGCCCGACCTACTTCGAGGTCTGCCAGGGACCGAACCAGAGCGCAGTCAACGAGTGCGGCAACCAGTCCAAGTCCGGTTCCAGCTGACGCCTTGACCTATCGGCTGAAGCTTCCTTCGGCGGTTCTCACGAAAGGTGCGCCCACTCCGGTGGAGCGCACCTTTCGTGCCATGGGGACCTCCTGCCATGTCATCGCTCATGGTGGTGGTGGTGAGGTGGCGGTGGACGAGATCGTCGCTGATATCGAGCGGTTGGCAGCGCTCTGGACGCGGTTCGACGAGGCCAGCGAGGTCTCGCGGTTGAATGCTGCCGTTGGTCGCCGGATGTCGGTCACAGCAGACACCCGGCGGCTGGCTCAACGGGCGTTGCTCGGCTGGCAGCTTTCCGGCGGCAGGTTCGATCCGTTCCAGGTGGATCGGATGCAGGTCGTCGGCTACGGGCAGGACTTCGATGCGCTGGCCACTGTCGATCGGCCGAGCGGGGTCACGGTCCGCAGAACCAGACCGCCGGTGGTGATCGACCCGCGTCGGAACACGGTGCTGGTGACCGCCGGCAACGGTCTGGATTCCGGTGGGATCGGCAAGGGCTTCGCCGCTGACCTGGCGGCCGGCGCGGCGCTGCGACGTGGTGTGCGCAGCGTGCTGGTGAACTTGGGGGGTGACCTCAAATGCGCCGGTGTCACTCCCGCCGGCGGCTGGCTGGTGTCGTTGGATGACGCCTGGCGGCCGGGGGAGGAGTCCGGCACGAGTATCAAACTGCAGGGCGGGGCCGTCTGCACGTCGTCGCCGCTGCAGCGCAGTTGGCGCTATTCCGATGGCAGTGAGGGTAATCATCTGCTCGATCCTCGAACTGGATTGAGCGTCGCCTCCCCGATTGCCGCCGTGAGCGTCATCGCCCGGCAGGGGTGGCTCGCAGAGGTGCTGTCGAAGACGGTGCTACTCAGCTCCCGCCGTCGGGCCAGCGGCCTGCTAGCCCGACGACAGGCCGCCGCGATCGTCACCTATCGGGACGGCAGTCGCAGTCAACTCCCCTGAGGCTCGGCACCCTCGGGTGGCGCAGCTAGCGATCGATAGTGAGGTCCAGCCGCCAGGGTCGCCGGGCGTTCGGAGCGACCAGGTCGGCCGTCCAACCGGCCTCGAGTGCGGCCTGCAGCAGCGCCGCCGGACTGGTCAACCTGCTGGCTGACTGGAGCAGATCGCGTACAAGACGACCCTTGCTCGCCTTGTTGTCGTGGCTGGCAGCGGTTCGTTCGCCGTCCGGGGCGGCCTGCCAAACCTTGCCCACGACGCAGACCTCCGCCAGATCGCGCGGTACCGGCCAGAGCGGCCGGTAGGCGCCGGACCGCAAGTCGAGCAACACCCCGCTCTTGCTGATCGCGGGTCGCAACACTTGGTCCAGTGCTGGGCGCCAGTTGGTGCTCAGTGGATCGATACCCGGCAGTCGGGTCCCGGCCGTCAGCCGGTAGGCGGGAATCCGCTCGCCCAACCGGACGACTCCGAACAGCGCGGAGGTCACCCACGCATCCCGATCGGCCCGGCGGCGTTCGGAGCTGGTCAGGGTTGTGACATCGAGTGCGTCGAACACCACGCCGGTGTAGATCCGCCGGGCCGCGGCCGTCGGCGCAGATTCGAGTTCCGCGTTCAGCTCGATCAGCGGCAACTGGTTCTCGTTGAGCCCCAGCACGGCGGCCGCTGCTACCGGGTCGCCCCGACACAGACGGACCAGCGCGGCCAGCACCTTCCTGGTCGGCTCGATCAACGGTTCTGGGCGGCTGCTCAGGTCCAGTGGCGGGCCGGCGCCGGGTCGATACTTGGACTCCGACGGAGGCAGCAGGATCAGGGCCATCGTCGAGGTCAGCCCAAGGTCGGGTCGGATAGGTATGCGCGCAGTTTGTCCTCCCGCCGGAAGGTCAACCGCAACGTGTAGCGCACCGCGACGCGGCGCACGAGTGCGGTCCAGCCGGCCACCACCACGCCGGCCAGCAGGAAGACCCAGGGCTCCTTGCCGAATACCTCAACCAACAGCAGGGCGGGGGCCAGTAGCAGTACCGCCACTGGCGTGCTGAGCAGGAAGGGCAGGATCACCGCAAAACCCCAGCGCAGCCAGGTCTTGCGCAGCTCGAAGCGCTTCTTCATCGGCAGCGAGTGGTAGGGCAGCAGTGGCGCCGCGATCGCGGCGATCCCGAGGTAGCCGAACGGCAGGATCAGCACGATGGCGGTGACCAGGATCGTGGTGATGGTTTCGTTGTCCTTCAGCGCCAGCAGCAGGCTCAGCACCGCCCCCGCTGGCGCGATCAAGGTCCACAGCGCCAGATCCCGCCCGAGGATCAGGTTGTGCAGCCGAGTCGGGTGGCCGAGTGCTTTCAGCGCCCGGTTGGGTTGGGAACCGTACAGGTTCGTGGCGGGCACATCGGAGAACGCCCAACTTGCGAGGATGGCGGGCAGGAAGACGATGGAGGCGAATCGTTCGCTGGTGATCGACTCCGGACCGAGCAAGAACCAGCCCGCCAGCACCAACGCGATATTGAAGAACACCACTTGCAGCAACTCGAACGGGGGTTTCAAAGTCGAGTGCAACTCGTAGCTCAGCCCACCCAGCACACTCCAGTCTTCCGGGTCGCTGGGCGGAAGTAGCGGCACCCCGCGAAAGCGTTTCGTCGCGAGCAGTCGGTTCCGCTCGCCTGCCCGGTCAGTGGCGTCGATCGGGTCCACATCGCCTGGCTCGGTCACTGCTGCCTCCGGTTGTGGCTGGCGCGAAGCTCGGCAGCCGAGACGCTTACGACGGTCGACAGGTCACCCCCGGCAGCGCGGGTCAACGCCCGCTGGCGCTCGTACCCTGCGCCGTCGGAGATGATCCGGGCTATCCCGGACAGTTCCTGCTCGCAGCCCAGTCTCGCGGCCACGGGCACCAACCGCTCGCAGACACGCAGTAGGTCATCGGTCACCAGCACCTCGTGGTTGTGCTCGTCCATCACGATGATGGCGTCCATGCCGTATCTCGCCGATCGCCACTTGTTCTCCTGGTGGTGCCACGGGGGAAGCGTCGGCAGCAGCTCTCCGGCGGCGAGTCGGGTGTCGAGATCCACGATCAGGCAATGGGTCAACGCGGTGACGGCGGCCACCTCCTCGAACGTTGCCATGGCGTCGCAGACGCGTACCTCGATCGTGCCCAACGTTGGCGCCGGCCGGATGTCCCAGCGGATTTCGTTGAGGACATCAATCACACCGGTCACCGTCATATCGCGGGCGTATGCCTCGTATTCCGCCCACGTCTGAAACTGGAAGGGCAGGCCCGCGGTCGGAAGCTGCTGGAACAGCAGTGCGCGGTTGGAGGCATAGCCGGTGTCGTGGCCGTCGTAGTAGGGCGAGGACGCCGAGAGGGCCTGCAGGTGGGGGTAGTAGCGCAGCAACGAGTTCAGTACCGGTAGCACCCGGTCCCGGTCAGTTAGGCCGACATGGACGTGGACGCCGAAGATCATCATCTGCCGGCCCCACCACTGCGTTCGATCGATCAGGGTGGCGTAGCGATCGGCATCGGTGACCAGTTGGTCCTGCCAGGAGGCGAACGGATGCGTGCCGGCGCTGTACAACTCGATACCCAAATCGTCGGTCACCTGTCGCACTCGGCGCATGCTGTCGTCGAGGTCCGCCATGGCCTGCGCGGTCGTCTGGCAAACATCGGAGACCAGTTCGACGGTATTGAGCAGCAATTCCCGATGGACGCGGTGCGGGGGCTCAGCCGCGTCGAGCCGTTCGAAAACCTCCTCGGCGCGCGACACCAGATCGCCGGATTCGGCGTCGACAAGCGCCAATTCCCACTCCACTCCGAGGCTCGGGCCCGCGGACGCTCGGAAGGGTATTTGCATGGTGGCGCAATGATAGGGCTTCGTGATCGGGGGTTAGCGTCGTAATGTATACCCAGGGGGGCATTCCACTCGGAATGTCGGCAGAACACGTGTGGGTCGACGGACTCCTCAGGAGGCGAAATGCAACTCGAAGAAGAGGCAGCCGCAGCGGCATTGCGACGATTACGCCGCGCTCAAGGTCAGCTGGCGGGGGTCATCAGAATGCTCGAAGACTCCCGAGACTGTCGGGACGTCGTGACCCAGTTGGCCGCAGTGTCGAGTGCGCTGGACCGGGCCGGCTTCACCATCGTGGCCAGCGGTTTGCGGCAGTGCCTGAATGATCCGGACGGCGAATTCGATCAGAAGGAACTCGAGAAGCTCTTTCTGGCTCTTGCCTGAGTCCCGGGTCGGTTCCCGTCTGTAGGCCGGTTCTCGCGGTCGGTCGGTTCCCGTCCGTGGGCCGGCTTCGCTATCGTCTGCTGGGGGAGCGGAGGAGTGAAATGTCGATCACCATTGATGGCGCCATCGCGTCTGGTCAGGTAGGAGTGAAGGAAATGCGCCACGGGGTTGCTACCGCCGAGAAAGCACTGGGTCTGGTGGATCACGCGCTGGAATTGTCTGATCGAATGCTGGTGGATGCCGACCGCGGACTCGCGGCGGCCGAACGGGCCGTGGTGACCGGTCGTCGGGTGGCGCCCAAGGTAGCTATCGGGGTGACCTTCGCAGTTGTGCTGATCGCCGGTCTGGTCGTGGCCCGCAAACTGCGCAACCGGACGCCGGTCGGCGGGCACAACCACGCCCACGTCTACGCCCCAACTGCGGGCGAGCCGGCCGCCGAGGCTGATTCAACACCTGCGGCGTCGGCAACGCCTGCTGCCGAGGCCTGACTCAGGCTATTCTCGCCGCATGCCGGATCAACCGCAGGATGAGGACCAGCGTGACTGGTTCCGGATCAATCGTGCCCGCCAGGTTGCCCGGGCACTGCGACGGCTGGGCTGGTTGACGCTCGCAGTTGGCGTCCTCGCATTGGTCGGCACGTCGTACTTCTATGCGACCGGTGAAATCGACGCGGAGAAACTCTTCACCTTGATCGTCGGCTCCGTGCTGGTGACAGTGATGACTGGGGTCACCGCCTATGCCGCAAGCATGAACTTGACGCTGTCCGCTTCAAGGCTGGCCCGGGTGCTGCCGCCGCCGGAGCCCGCGGCGGGGAAGCTACCGCCTGCCTAGGAGTGGAGTTCTGGCCGGGGACCTGGAGGCGGACCCGGGAATATTAGTGCCGAACTTGGCGACAGCGCGACAGTGATGGCGTACCGGGGCAACTGTCGGTGGGTCTCACGCCGCTGCGCCTCGCGTTCCCGAGTCTCGCGCCGTTCCGCCGCGCGCCGCTGTTCGTCGCTTACCTGCGCCTCAGGTGGCGGCAGGTAAGGGCCCTGAATCGGATAAACTGCGGGCATACCCTGAGTGTTCCCACAGCCGGCTGCTGCTAGCCAGCGCCGGGCTGTGCGCTCGGTCACCAGTTCGACAAGACGCGGTCTTCCTTGTCCTTGAATGAACCCACCAAGATCATGATGAAGTCGATCAGTGCCCAGAGCCCGAACACGCCGAGCGTGACGAGCATCAGGATTCCGGTGCCGACCTTGCCGACATAGAAGCGGTGGATGCCCAGAACGCCCAAGAAGAAGCAGAGCAAGGCCGCGGCCAACCTGCTCTTCGGGGAGGCGGGCCGGCCTTGTGCGTCCACCATCGGCTTCCCGTCCGGGAAAGTTGCCACCGGCGCTGCGCTCGGGGCCGCTGGCGGCGGCGGCACTTGGGAGGACTGACCAGGCTGGTTCTCAGGTTGTTGTCTACTCATACAACGATTCTAGGTACGGCTCGGCTCTGGGCCGCAGGTGCCACAGCTAGAGGTGATGCTGGCCACCAGCGACAGTCAGCAGCACCTTGCCCACATGATCTCCAGCCGCGACCGCGGCGTGAGCCGCCGCTGCTGACGACAAGTCCACTGCGCGGTCGACCACTACCTCAATTCTGCCGTCGGCCACCATCGGCCAGACGTGATCCACGACGTCGGCGCAGATCAACGCCTTCTCGGCTGCGGGCCGCGCCCGCAGGGAGGTGGCCCGGATCGTGCCGGCCTTGGACAACAGCCGACCGAGGTCGAGTTCGGCCCGCGTCCCGCCCTGCAGACCGATCACCACCAGTCGACCTTGCCGGGCCAGGGCTCGCACGTTGGCCTCGAGGTACTGGGCTCCGATGATGTCCAGAATGACGTCGGCCCCATGGTTCCCAGTCAACTCACTCACCGCGGCGGGGAAGTCCTCCTCCCGGTAGTTGATGCCGGCATCCGCGCCGAGCTCCCGGCAGCGCCTGAGTTTCGCTGCGCTACCGGCTGTCACCACTACGTTCGCCCCGATCGCCTTGGCCCACTGGATTGCGAAAGTCCCAATCCCGCTGCCGCCGCCGTGGATCAGCAGCCATTCGCCAGCCGCCAGACCGGCCGCCATCGCCAGATTTGAGTAGACGGTGCAGGCCACCTCGGGCAGGCCAGCAGCAGCAACCAGGTCCAGCCCCTCCGGCACGGGCATCACCTGCGCCGCTGGCACCGCCACGAATTCCGCGTACCCTCCTCCGGTGAGCAGGGCACAGACGTCATCCCCCGGGGCCCAGCGGGTTACGTCGGAGCCGATTCTCACAATCTGGCCGCTGCATTCCAGCCCGAGGATCTCTGAGGAGCCGGGTGGAGGAGGGTACAGGCCCTGCCGTTGCAGCAGGTCCGCCCGATTGACACCGGCTGCCTCGACTCTCAGCAAGACCTCGGTCGAGCTGATCTCCGGCACAGGGGAGTCACCCAAATTGAGCACCTCGGGACCGCCGGGACGCGTGCACAGGATCGCCTTCATAGCGTCGACGCTAGTCCTGCGGGTGCTGGATTTGCTCAGCCTGTGCGCTGAGTGCGCCATACCCACCTTGAGCGCACACTCTGAGCGGCCGGCGGCCCACGACAACTGGCGCCCGGGAGGTTCTCACCCCTCGGCGGGGCCGTCTGGGACGCCGTCTTCGACCGCTATCCAACACGTGATGAACATCGCTCCCCGAACAACCACGCTCACCCACAGCAGTAACACGAGGGCCAACCCGAAACCCCCGCCCCCGTTGGGGTCCACCAGCGTCGAGACCAGGAAGAAGAGGAACACGTAGTTGCAGGCAACGACGAAGACCGCGATTGCTGCCGCGCCCAAGCGCCGCGATCGCGTGCTGACCGACGGCTTGACCCGACGGAGGAAGTGGGCGAAGGACCAGGCCAGCAGAAGCAGAGCAAGGGCCACCGAGCCGAACTTGATCGCGAAGACCGCCGCCGAGCCGATCTGGCTGCCGATCACTTCGGTGGCGACCCGGCGTCGGGTGAGGCTCGTGAGGGCCAGCACCCAGGAGGCCAGCAGGGTCACGGCCAACCAGATGCCAGCCGAGAAGTCCAGTGCCGGTGCCACCAGCAGACTGCGTCGAGGGCTGGTGGTGCCGAAGATCGAGTCCATTCCGGCACGCAGGTTGGAGGCTGTGGCGGCCGCAGCGATAATCACCCCGATAGCCCCCACGAAACCTAGGAAGGCGTTGAAGGAACTGTCTGAAGTTGAGCTGACCATGTCTGCGATGTCGCCGGGTTGCTCAAGATCCAGCATGTTGGCGAGTGCCTGCGCCGCTCGAGGTGATGCCGTGAGCACCGCCTCGATGACTATCAGGTAGACCACCAGCAGCGGGAAGGCCAGGAAGTAGGCGACGTAGGTCACGACGGATGCCTGCCTGCCGACCGAACGCCGAAGATACCGCTCGTAGGCACTGACAATCCGATGGAGCCACGGGCGTGCCTCCCGCGTCTGGGATCCTCGGGTGCGGGCTCGGTCGACGAGGGAGGTGCCGGCACCGGAGAGCCGGGCCTTGAGATGTTGCTTTTCCTCCGCCACCAGTCCATTGTCGCCTACTTGGGCAGCGCAGCGGTGCCAGTCGACGACTCCTTTGGGGATGGTGAGGTTCTGGGCTACGCCATCAGCCTCACGGCAAACCGCGCCGGGCGCGGTGGCCGACCAGCGATAGGATGGAGGGGCTTCTTTCGGTGTCAGGTAGGCGCCCTCGGTCTGTGTTGAGAGTGGGAACCGGTGAATCGACCAGCCGGTCAGGGGCGCGATGACGAGTCTCGACGCCGCAGTCGGACGCCGGCTGTCGGGAGTGGAACTCCAGCAGTGCCCGTCGAGGAGGAGGGGGATGTGGCCGAATTGCTGTCGGGTGAGACCCCGGGCCTGCCTGCTGCGGAGGACAGCGCACCCCTCGAGGCCGTAGAAGTGGCGGACCTGAGCGTGCCCGTCGAGACCCCGGCCGTGCCCGACGGCATGGTGCCGCCGCCCGAGACGCTGCCGATCTTCCCTGCCACTCGCAATCGGGACCACCGATGGCGGCGGTTCTACCTCGCGCCTCGGTTCAAACTGCTGCTCGCCCTGATCTATGCATTCGGATGGACCACCTTCTCGGTGTGGATTGCGCAGGGATGGGCAGCCGACATCGGCGCGTATCTGACGCCGGTGGGCGGCTGGATCGTAGTCGTTCTGATCGCCGTGCTGCCCGGGTTCGTCGTCGGTCTCATGACCATGTCCCTGGTGCTGGATCGGCAACCCCCGCTGAAGCAGCAGGACCCAGTGATTCCGGTGACCGTCATCATCGCCGCGTTCAACGAGGAAGCGGGCATCGCGGAGACGATTCAACGACTGGCGGTCAGTGACTACTCGGGACCACTTCCGCTCATCCTCGCGAACAACGGCTCGACGGACGCCACCGTGGAGCGCGCGCTTGCGGCCGCAGCGGAGGCCGGCATCGAGTTGTCGGTCGTGAACGAGCCGACTCCAGGCAAGTGTTTCGCGTTGAACACCGCGCTTGCGACGGTCAGAACTCCGTATGTCATCACGGTGGATGCCGATACCCTTGTCCACCCGCAGGCGGTGCGTCGGTTGATGTCGCGTCTGCTGACGGGACCCGGCCATGTGGTCGCGGTGGCGAGTACCGTGCTGGTACGCAACTCGCGGGTGAACCTGCTCACCCGCATGCAGGAGTGGGACTACTGGGTTGGGATCGCGGCAGTCAAGCGGATGCAGGGGATGTACTCGTCCACCCTGGTCGCACAGGGCGCCTTCTCGGTCTACGAGACCGCGGCCGTCCGGGAGATCGGTGGCTGGCCGGACGCGATCGGCGAGGATATCGTCGTCACCTGGCGAATCATGTCTGAAGGGGCGAGGGTGTTGTTCGAGCCGACCGCCGTGGCCTTCACAGATGTCCCGGTGGATCTTCGCCATTTCATGCTGCAGCGGTCGCGATGGGCGCGAGGGATGTTCGAAGGCCTGCGTGCGGTACCGCCTTGGCGGCAGAAGAGTACCCGCGCCAAGCTGATGGCCGGTGTGGACCTGCTGGTCCCGTTCCTGGACATCGGATATTTGCTGCTGATTCCCGGGGTCATCCTGTGGATCGCTGGCTTTCCGCTGCTGGTATCGATGTGGACTCTGCTCGTGCTGCCGGTCACCTTCCTGATGTACGGGATCATGCGACACTTCCAGTCCAGCCGAGTCTTTGCCCAACTTGGACTGCGGGTGCGCAAGAACGCGTTCGCCTACGTCTGTTTCCTGGTGTTCTATCAGGCGATTTGCTCCACCTCGTCGCTGATCGGTTATCTGCAGGAGGTCACCCGCCAAAATCGACGATGGAAGTAGCCGCCGGTGATGAGCGGCGCCCGTCAGCTGGCCGTCGGTGCACTCGGATACCGGGCCGTGGTGCAAGATCGGGTGGTGACCGCAGCCAGACGATTGCTTGCTCTGCTCGCGCTATCGTCCCTCTTCCTCGCCTCCGGTGGACTGCGGGCCGCGGCGGTTGCTGAGCTGCCGGTGCCCGCGCAGCCAGCGGCAGCCGCCGGAACAGGGGGCGCCGCCGGGAATGTCCAAGCGGGTGCGGTCGATACGCGCGGCGCCGCGAAGAGCGTCGACAGTCGCGCGACGCTCCCATATGTTCTCACGGTCAGGGGTGCGAACGGGGTCGCGACTATCGCCGCTGACCTGCCCGAGGACGCTCGACCGATCGAGTTCACCGGCCGCATCGCCGCCAATTACACGAGCCCGGGAACCGTCTCCGTGTTCGTCGGCGACCGGCGGGCGGCCGAGGTCGACGCCACCTCCGGCGGAACCGTCAGGTTTGCGCTGACCGCCGCCGACCTGGTCGACGGCGCCGTGGAGTTGACGATGTCGGTCGCGCTGCAGCCGCAACGCGAGTGCTTCCCGGATCAAGGTTCCTCCGCCAGTCTGGAGGACGGCGAGATCACCTTCAGCCACCCGACCACTGCGCCGCGCACGATCGGGGCATTCCTCGCAGGGGGAGTTGCCTCGTATCAGGTGGTGATTCCCGAGCGCCCGACCGATCCGGAGGTCGAGGCCGGGCTGGATGCCGTCGCCGCGCTGACCTATCGGTACCCGCTGCCCACCCGGGCGACTCTGCTGGCGACAAAGGACGCCCCGAAGCCGACCTACCTGAACAGGGTCTTGGTCATCACCCAAGTCGATTCGGCCACCGGAAACACGATGGCAGTGGATCCGACGGGTGTGCTCCGGATCACCGGTCCACCGCAAACGTTGGCGCCTGCCGCCATTGCCCTGGGTGACCCGAACACCGATCTGCTGCAGACGGCCACGGCCACGTCCGTGCTGGGCACGCCGGCATTCGAGGTGATCACGGGAGCACACTCGGTGGGTAGCCTCGGCCAGCAGCCCATCTCGATGAGCGGCGTCGGTCAGCTGCAGTCAACCTTGAGGATCGGCCAGCCCACTTTCGGCCAACCGGTAGGGCAGTTCGATTTCCGCCTTGTCGGTTCGATGACCACGATCCCTCGGGGCGCCGAAGGCCGGGTCGACTTCCTTTGGAACGGGACTCTGGCGAGATCGGTGCAGATGACCGGATCATCCGAGCTGGACGTTCGGCTGAGCTTCCAGGGTCTGCAGGTGCGGCGGAACAACAATCTGGTGGTGCAGCTCTCGTATGCACCGGTGGTGGGCTGCGCGGCGGCCGCGCTGCCCGCGCGCGTCGACATCGACCCGTGGCGCAGCACAGTCACCGCGTCAGCGGGTAGCTCTGTGCCCGCGGGATTCGAGCGGTTCCCGCAGGTATTCCCTGGTGTCATCCCGGTTGCGTTTGGGTCGAACGGGTCCCGCGCGAGCCTGGTCGGGCAGGCAGGCGATTTGGTGGCCTCGCTGCAGAGTGCCGACAGCCAACAGTTGGTGGCGGAATCGATGGACCAGGCCGCCTTCCTGAGTCAGAACAGGGCGGGCGTGCTGGTGGGCGGAGACGGCCGGACCGCGGCGGAGTTGAAGGCGCCCGTGTCCGGCAACGGGGACGTCACGATCGGAACCGACGGGTCCCAACTCACCCTGACGGCCGGTCCGTACGGGGCGTTGCAGGCGTTTGAGTCGGGGCCGCGGAATCTGGTCCTGCTGACCGGGATTGCACCCTCCGGTCAGTTGCAGCCCGCGGCGGATGCCCGAGCGGCCAAGCTGGCGGAGTTCGCGGATGCAGCGCCGGATCGATGGACGACCCTGACCGGCCAGGCCCTGCTTCAGGGAGCCGCCGACACGCCCGTCAGTGTCGGGTCGCGGCCCCCGGCTCCGGCCCCCGGTTGGACCCCGACACCGCTCTTCCTCGCTGTGATCGCTGCCGGACTGCTGGTGGGCGGCGCCCTCTTCTGGCAGTGGTGGCGACCCCGCAAAGGGTAAGGCGGCGTCGACCACCCAGCCTCCCGAAGCTACCGCCCGATCGTGCCCGCGACCTTGGCCAGCGGGGCAGGTCGCATCAGCATCGCCCGCGGCAGTGCCCGGGCCGCCTTCTGCGCCTTGTTGAGCAGGGATCGGACGCGGGACTGTGCACCGGTTGGCGGATCGCCGCCGTTGAACACCAGCGTGTCGCGGACCGCCGCCACTGCTGCTTGAAGCTGTTGCTCGTCCTCGGCCGACAAGTTGAGGCGGTATGACGTGGTGAAGAGATCGACCGTCGGCTCGAGCGTCCGGCCGACCTTTGGTTTGGTGATCCAGCGGACGAACTCCGGCATTGCCTCTACTTCCGCGACGCCGTCCAGTTGCCAGATCTGCCCGGTGGCCGCCGAGATGCCCTGGACATTCGTGAACGCCCGCGCGTCGTACTGGGACCAGTCCAGGTTGAGCTCCCCGAGCGACTCGCCGGTCAGGTAGTAGTGGGCCGCGATCTGAAAGACGTCGACCCGTCCGCCGTGCACCAGGTTCATATCGACGGCACCGCTCAGTCCGATCAGCCGGGCTCCGATCTCGACCAGGCAGGGGCCGTCATCGTCCACGATCACGTCGGCCTGGAACGGGCTGCGCCGCAGGCCGGTAGCGGTCACGACGTCCTGGACGTACCTTTCGAGCTCCGCGAAAACGGGCGATTCCCGATCCACCTTGGTGGCTTCCGCCAATACGTTTGGTTGTCCGTTGATCGAAACTGTTCGGCTCAGCCAGATCATGAAGACGGCGGCGTTACCTTCGCCATCGACTTGGCCCGCGACGTAATATTCGGGCCCCTCGATGAACTCCTCAAGTAGTGACCCCTTGGCGTCCTGGTCAGGCAGGAATCGGCGGATCTCGGCCTCGCCGGAGCCTCGATCCAGGATCCCCACCCCGGTATTGCCGAATCCGTCGTTGGGTTTCAGCACGTACTTGTCAAAGGTTGAGTCCGCCAGAACGGTACGGACATCCGCGACCGTCCGCACCAGCGCGAGTCTGTTCGTGCGCGGTCCGTTCGGCTGGGCCTGGAGGTGGGACTTCAGGGCGTACTTGTCTCGGAACCGAGTGAGCACCTCTGGTTGCGCCCAACTCAACCCGCACTCCGCAGCCAGTTCGCTGGCCAGCAGGACGTTCGGCTCCACATGCGGAACAACTGCCACCACGTCGAAGTCGCGCTTCAAGTAGTCAGCTATTTCGTTGGTCGAGAGTCCCTCGATCAGGTAATTGCCCGCCACCGCGGCGGATTGCAGTTCCGGGTAGCGGTAGGCGTTTCGAAAGGTGTCTCGCCGGTCGGTGTACAGGCAGACCGACTGCAGCCCCCAGACCTGGAAGATCGTTTCGATGTAGGCGACGCCATAGTCATGGTGCGGGTCGATCAGCACTGCCACACGCGCCACAACCGGCTCCCTTCAGGGGTTTCCGTGATCGGCCGACAAGTCACGGCCCAGAGTAGTCGTGGTCGCGTCGTCACGCCGCCGACTAGCGGGGGGCCTCGTGGTCACGGGCAGTATTGTCGTGTTCCACCC
>CAZJNU010000001.1:0-46093 GCA_964547485.1 uncultured Actinomycetes bacterium | reverse complement strand
TGGCTGCCGGCGGTCGTCCAGGGGATCCAGGCCGATCTCCTGCAGTAGTCGCGGCGACGGCGGCCCGAACATGGCGCGCAGCACCTTCTTCATCGCGGTTCACCTCCAAGGTTCGTTGCGTAGTTTCACTCGGTTAGTACCCATTTATCCGGTTCGGTATACGCCGATTTCAGGCTCGATGTCCGAATTGCCGTGCGCTCTACGCGGCGGCGGGCATGGCCAATGATACCGCTGGGTCAGGTCCCTGCCTCCGCCCTGGCTCAGCGGGCGTTCGCCCGGCTTCACGTGGGTCGCAGATTCATCGTCCAGTTGATGAACTGTGACGTGGCGATGCGGCTGTCCGGGAACGTCCAGGTGTGTCCACCCGTGAGAAATCCCAGCATCGTTGTGGTCGCGCCGGCGCGGCAGCCGTAGGCGACTGTGATGGTCATCCCCACCTGCGTCCGCCGCGCCGATTCGGTGCAGCCTTTGGCGGTCGCCCACTTCAGGGCCATGATCCGCCGGTTGAAGTCGAAGACGGCCCAGCGCCCTGTCGCTCTTTTGACAGCTGGGGCCAGCCCGCCGTACCAGTCGATGACAGGGTCTCGGTAGCCGTGCATGATCAGGATCCGACTGGTGGCAGCAACCCGACAACCTGCCGTCGGTGGCAGAACCCCGGCAATCATAGTCGCCCCGCCGAACAGTTGCCCTCGCTCGCACATTAGCCGCGACGTCAACATGGCACCCAGCGAGAACCCGTTGACGAAGGTGCGCCTTGGCGACGAGCATCCTCGGGCGTGCAGTTCGGCCACGACTGCGCCGACGAAGTCCGCATCGACGCCCCCAGGTCTGACATCCCACACATCGGAGTGGTGCTCGCTGCGAGCCTGCGGGTACACGGCGATGAAACCCCGGCGCGCTCCGATGGCGGAAAACTGAGTTCCACGTTCCTGCTTGGCGGCCGTCCCCCCGCCCGCGCCGTGTAAGGACACGACTGCTGCGGTGGCGGTCGTCGCGCCCGGCGGGATGAAGTAGCGCACGGTGCGCTCATCGCCGCGATGGGCGAAGGTGAATTCGCCCGTCTTGACGGTGCAGCCTCGGAGTGCGGGTGCCGCCGAGGAAGTTGCGGCGGCGGGTGTGGCGCCCAACAGGGAGGTCAGTAGCAGCGCCACGCTGCCTAGGGCGACGAGTAGGACTCTCGCCGTCGCTGGCCGCAGTCCGGTGCGGGTCGGGCCAGGCCACAGCTGCATCGCCACACCGAGAGAGTCTACGGTCCAGGTGACTTCGGACCTCAGCGGTGGTCATCGACCGAGTCCGGCGACGGTGGACGCCCGCTCAGCGCTGCGAGGCGGTGAAGACGACGAGGCCGAACCTCTGGACTGAGTCATTGTTGGCGTAGCCCAGGTGGCTCAGACCGAACAGGTCCTCGATTGTTCGGAGCGTGCTGTAGTGGTTGTGCGGGGTCTGTGACACGGTGCCCGGCTTGATGAACGGCGAGATCGCGACCGCACCGGTGCGGCCACCATCGGCGCCAGGGACGACTGCCCCCAGCGTTGCCGTGTTGGGCCCGACCGGTGCATCGCAGCAGCCGGACGATGGTTCGTCCGTGCCGTTGAATTCGGCCTCATCGAACAGGATCGGAGCAGCCCGTCCTGCTGGAAGGCGGGTGATTCGGTGATCTGCGGAACCTTCGTCGAGAGGTACTTGGCGATTGCGGCGAGTCCGCCGGGCGCGCCGCCGAGGCACTTGGATTGATGGCCGTCAGATTAGCAGCGCACAATCCCGCTTCGCCGAGCGAGATTTTGACCCTCGTCAGCAGGTGTTCAGCTCGCCAGCAGGGTCCCGTCAGGCGTCTACCCCGCCAGCAGGGTCCCGTCAGCTGCAGGTCGGTCGTCGTAGTAGCGGCAGATGTTGTCGATCGTGCTCGCGGCGATGTCATGCAGGGCGTTGGTGGTCAGAAATCCCTGATGCGAAGTGATCAGCACGTTGGGGAAGCTCGACAGATTGGCGAACATCCGGTCGGGCAATACCTCGCCGGAGTGGTCCTCGAAGAACAGCCCGGCCTCGTCTTCGTAGACGTCCAGACCTGCTCCGCCAATCCGGCCGCTTTCCAATCCGCGGATCAGCGCCGCGGTGTCGACGAGACCGCCACGACTCGCGTTGATCAGTACTACCCCGGGCGTGCAGCGGTTGATGAAGGCATCGTCGATCAGATGGTGGGTGTCCGGCAGCAGTGGCGCGTGCAGCGTGATCACATCGGACTTGCTGGCGAGCTCGTCGAGGTCGACGTAGCTGGCGCCCAGCCGAGCGGCAAACTCCGCGTCGGGCTCAAGGTTGTTGAGCAACACCTTCATGCCGAATCCGGACAGGATCTCCGCGACCACCCGGCCGATCCGTCCCGCCCCCACGACTCCGACCGTCCTGCCATGCAACTCGAAGCCGACCAGGGGGTCGAGCGTGAAGTCCTGGCCTCGCACCCGGTCGTGGGCGAGCGGGATCTTCCGGCTGATAGCCAACAAAAGCGCGACCGAGTGCTCCGCGACAGAATGCGGCGAATACGTCGAGACATGGACAACCCGCAGTCCGTGCTGCCGCGCGGCGTCGAGGTCCACGTTGTTGAAGCCGTCACTGCGTAGCGCAATCAGCTTCACCCCGCCCGCGGCGAGCTTGCTGATCACGTCGGCTGACGCGTCGTCGTGCGATCCCAGGCAGACACAATCGACCTCACCAACCGAGTCGACCGTCGCTGCGTCAAGGCGGTGGTTGAGGTAGCGCAAGTCGATTCCGGCGGCCAACGCCACCGGTGTGAACGCGTCCCGAAAGTAGGACTTGGCATCAAAGACTGCAACCGGGCGCATGCCCCACATCTTGCCGCCCTTTGCCGCGAAAATCCTGTTCAGGTTGGGCTTCCCTGGTCGGCGGGGCGGCTTCCCTGGTCGGTCAGCGGCGAGCGAGTGACTGGGTCAACCGGAGGTGGGCGCACCGACTGACTGCTCCCAGCCATGGCGCCATCCCAGGGCTTCAGCGGGTGCTGTTGGCGGTCGGCGTCGGCGGAGGGTCCACCTACGACGGCGTTGTCGCGCTGGCCGCACGGGATGCGCAACCTTGTCCTGTGACACTGGAGCACCGCGCGCGACGCACCCATCAGCGACTGAACGTGCCACACGAAATCATGGCGGGTTGGAGGCGCGCAGGTCTTGACATCGACCCCGATCCTGGCAGCCAGCTCAGGGTCAGCGGCGCGTCGAGGGAACGCATCGAGTGCGAGATCTGCCCCCCGATGCGTTCCATGGGGTGCCGGATTGAACAGACGCGCGTGGGACCTTGTCCCCGCCGGAACTGTGCGATGGTGGGGGTACCCCGAGCGTGAGCAGCGCCCAGAGAGGGGATGGCCACATGGCGTCGCCCGGAGCAGACGAGGGACCTTCGCTGCGCGCAGCCGACCGAGTGCTCGTACGCACGGCTGCGGTATTCGGGGCGATCCTGACGGCTGGTTTGGCAGCGACGATCGTGTCCGCGGGGTCGGGGTTGCGCTCAGTCGGCCTCGCGCTGGTGCTGTTGGTGGTGATTGTTGCCGCCGGGCTGCTGTGCCTGGTGTGGCAGGTGCTGCCGCGCTGGGTGCTCGTCGTCGTGCTCGCCGCCACAGCTGTCGTCGCCGCTGCCGATACTGTCCCGAAGTCGCTGGATGGTCCCGCCGCGGCACTGGTCCCATGGGTCCTGTTGACAGTGGTGACCGCGGTGCTGGTGCTCGGGGCGCGAGTGGCGCCGTGGGTGGTCGTGGCGATGGCAGGCGTGGCGTGGGTGATACCTGTGGTGACGGCGTATGCCACTGGCACGCTGGCGCTTGCGTGGCGGGGTGCGACGCTGACGTCGTGCTACGCGTTGGCGGTAGGGATGGCTGGTTTCGGTGCGGCTCAGTCGCTCCGAATCGTTGCGCGGGCCGCTGACCAGGCCAGCGCCACCGCGGTTGAGGCGGCCATGTCCGAGCACCGCGAACGTGCCCGCCGCAATGAACGTTTGCACATTGCCGGGCTGCTGCACGACACCGTGATCAACACCTTTGGCGCGATCGCTCGGGGAGCCCCTGGATCCGAGGATCTGATTCGGGCCCGGTGCACACAGGATCTCGCGGTGCTCGACTCCAGCGGAGGTTCATCTCGAGCTTCGGAATTCGTCGGAGACATCGAGCTCGTCGACGTTGCTCGTGAACGGGCGACCATTCTCGGGTTGGAGCTGACGGTGACAGTATCCGGCGAGCCATTTGTAGCGCCGCCAACGGTCGTTGCGGCGCTGCACGGTGCGGTGGGGGAGGCGCTGCTCAACGTAGCAAAGCATTCGGGCACGCGAGCCGTTGAGCTCCTGCAAACTTCCACCCGGGACTCGTTCACGGTGCAGGTGGTGGACGGAGGTCGAGGTTTCCTGGGCAACTTTGTGGAACGGGGCATCACGTCAACTTCGATCATCGAGAGGAGTGCCCGCGCCGGTATTGAGGTCGCAATCGAGTCGCCACGTTCAGGCGGCACCGACGTCACCCTGTCGTGGCAGGCTCAGCGCGGCCCGTCAGAATCCCGCCCGGCAGTTTCCGGCGGAGTATTGCTGGCGGCACTACTTCCTGTCACGCGCTGGACCGTGGCATGGCTTCTCGGACTTTGCCTCGTCAACACCTTGCTCGTGGTCGGACAGAGACCGGTTGTGAGCAGCTTCGTGGCGCTTCTGGTTCTTGCGGGGGTGGCGCTGGGTGCCTTGCGCGCCGCCGGCCGCAGAGTTCCGGTCGCGTGGCCAATCGGAGCCTCCTTCGTCATTGCTGCCGGAGTTGTTCCCTACCTTCCCGCCATCGACAGCGACGGTTGCGAACGCTTCGGGCTCGACTGGTGGGGGGACATGGGGGGCGCTTTGGCGGTGGTGATGCTTGTGCTGCTCATGGGTCGACCAGTCTGGGTGACCGTGGGCTTCGTCAGCTACGGGGCAGGGTTGGTCGCCGTTGTCGCATCGACTGGCTCTCCGCCGCCTGCATGTGCGGTCGACGCGCTGCCGGGGATCATACTCATCGACACCGCCTGGATCGTGGCGATGATCTACTTCCGGCGGCTGCTTGCCCGCTACGGCAGTGAGGCTGAACAGTCGCAGGCGGAGGCGGCCGAGGCCCAGGCTCAGGTGGTGATGATGCGGGAACGGGAGCGGGTCCGGCTCGCGGATCTCGACTCCGTGATGGCCGAAATCCGCCCGCTGCTGGCCGGACTCGCAGATGGGTCGAGCAGCGTCGACGACGAGCAGGTGCGTCGGGCCTGCGGCCGCGAGGAGACCTATCTGCGATCGCTGATTCGGATCGATGCCGACCTGGGCGCCGTGGCCGATGTCCTCGTTGACGCGGTGCGTCGCGCTCACCGCCGAGATGTATCGCTGGTGGTGCGGGCCGCGCCTTATGTACCCGACCCGGACGGTCACGGTCTGGCGGTGATCAGCGCGGTCCTCGCGGACGTCGTTTCCACCCTCACTGTCGGACAGGAAGCCACCGTCACAGTGTTCCGAGGCGACTCGCACGCGACCATGACGATTCTGGCCCCCAAAACCGATTCACCGGTCCCAGCTGGCGGGCGCCTCGGCGCCGCCGACCTGAGTGAGGAAGTCGGCCTCTCGGCCACCGGTGCTGGCGGCATCTCGGTGTGCACGACCGTCGACGATGACCAGAGGCTAGTGGAGCTGACCTGGCCCACCGCAGCCACCGCTTCGAACCGGCCTCAGGCGCGGATACCGGGCTAGCATGGGCGTGGGTGCGGCGAGTTCGCTCCTGCGAATGACTCGGGGGGTGACACGTCGCAATGACCACCTTGACAACGCACACAGTCGCGATCATCGACGATCACACTCTGGTCCGCGACGGTCTTGCTGCGACGTTGGCACGCGAACCCGACCTGAAAGTCGTGCACGTCGGCGGCGACCCGCGGGCCGTGCTGGCGTTGGAACCGCGCCCCGACCTGGTCATGCTCGACCTCGACCTCGACGGCACCCCTGCGTCGGCGCAGGATGCCGCGGCGATGCTCGCCCGAGGCAGTCACGTGCTGATCGTCTCAGCGTTGGGGTCACCGGAGCAGATCCGCGCCATGATCCGCGCCGGCGTCGACGGGTTCGTCGCCAAGCGTGATTCGGCCTCGACCCTGTCGTTGGCTATCCGAACCGTCTTGGGCGGACAGCCGTGGACGACCCCGGATCTGGCAGCGATCCTCGCCAACGACCCCAGCGCGGACCGCCCGGATCTCACCGACCAGGAGCAGCGCGTGCTGATGCTCTACGCCTCCGGGTTGAAGATGGCGGCGGTCGCGCGAACGCTGCACATCTCCCCGTACACGGCGAAGGAATACATCGACCGGGTCCGCGCAAAGTACGCGAACGCGGGCCGACCGGCGTCGACGAAACTCGACCTTCACAGGGAAGCGGTCCGCGACGGCTACGTGGAGCCCTGAGGGGGTGGGAGGCTGCCGCATTCGGCGGGCGCTGTGACCCGATCTCGCAAACACAACGGGTGGGCGAAACCGTCACACTCCCACACTCCTTGGCGACTTTCCTGAGTCCCTGTCTGTCCCTCGACCGGGGGACAGACAGGGAAGTCGTAAGCCGGTTAGCGTGGAGCCGTCGGGGTACGCCCCGGAGGACCCTGGGCGATCAAGGAGTGCGACCGCGAAATGACGCGTCTTGGGAGACTGGCGACGACACTGGGCCTGGGAGCGTCCGCCATGGTGTGTGCGGCGACACCGTCAGCAGCGGGTAGTCCCCCATCCTTGGAACCTGCGACGGTCGCCTTCGCAGCAGTGCAACCAGCCCCCGCACCCCAAGGCCAGGCCGAACCCTTGCCGCAGACCAGCGTCTGGGCCAACGACGCGATCGAGCCCCCAATGGTCAACGCAAGGGCGGCGGCAGACACACCCGTGGCGCAGCGAAGGATCTCCGGGCCTGGCAACTACGACGTTGTTGTGGTTGGTGTCGACACCGCGCTGGGGAAGTCGCCGGCGACGGCCGCGAACAGTAAACAGGTCATCGACGAGGCTGACGCTATTTGGAACAAAGGCAGCCTCGGCCGCTACCGCCTCGACTATCGATCGTTCTTACCTCTGTCGATGCCGGGCACAACCTGCAGCTTGGACACGCTGAGCGAGGCTATGGATCCCGCGCTTCGGGCGCTCACATCCAACGGTCAGCCAAGGCCGGGTCGCGCCGGTATCCTCGTCGTTGCGTCGATCCCCTGGGACGACGCCTGCGGCTACGCAGGGCTGGGCTGGTACAACCAAGCCCTGCACATCGCCAACGGCGCCACCTACTGGCAGTACGTCCTCGTCAGCCACGAGGTGGGCCATAGTTTTGGGCTGGGACATACGCATGCGTTGGGTTGCGCAACCGCCCCACCGGACTATCCGGCCGCGCAGAAGCCGCAGTGGCCGTGCCAGGCCGACGAGCGATCACCCGGCGGGGACTGGAGCTCCACATTCGCGGGAGGTTCACGACTTCCGGCGCACCAGTTGCGCCAACTCGGAGTGCTGCCGGAGTCGGACGTGAAGGACGTGGATCGCACTGCCAGCACCTTCGATCTGTCGCCTATCGATTCCGGTAGTCCCGGAGTGCGCACGCTGCGCCTCGCAGTTCCAGGATCGACATTCACTACGAACGGCACGAACCCACCTACCCAGCTCACACTGGAATACCGGAGCAGCAGCGCAGCAGGTATCTCCCCAGGGGTCTACCTAGACGCGCACGGCGATTCCCGATACAGCGAGACCTGGGTATACCGCGGCTCATCCACAGATCGCTGGAACCCCAAATACGGGATGACAGCGGGCACCCGGATCACTCTCGCAGATCACCGCACAGTCGACATTCTCAGCACAGGTGCAACCGCGAAGGTGCGCGTATCCGCCGGTGGGATCACATTCCCGGCCGCACCGGAATTGGCGGCGATCACCGCGACCAGTGCTGGCCTTGAGGCGCGGTTCACTCCGCCTGCTGACGATGGCGGATCGGTGATCACCGGCTACCAGTCCAGCGTCGACGGCGGGACGACCTGGTCCGAGGCGTTCACTGGCACCACCAGGGTCATCGAGTGGCTAGGCAAGCCCTACACCTACAAGGTTGCGATTCGGGCCGTGAATGCTGCCGGTCCCGGCCCGGCCTCGCCAGTGCATGTCCGGACCGTCAAGGGGCCGGCCGCACCCACGAACGCTGCCCTAGTCGCAAGACGAGATGACTGGTCGCCCGAATGGGATTCTTCTGGGTGGTACCTCAGCGTCGAGTTCAGCGCCCCACCGAACGACGGTGGTGCTCCGACGCAGGACTACGAAGCCAGCACCGATGGCGGCGAAACCTGGTTCGAGGGTGCCAGCCCCACCTCCACACCTGAGCGGTTCCAGTTGGCGGTATTGGCTGGCTCAGAATTGCAGTTCGGTACCCGCTACACGATTATGGTGCGCGCCTACAACGGGGCCGGAAGCGGCGACGCCACCACTGTTTCGGGTATCGCCCACCGCCCACCGGACGCGCCGACATCACCTCGGGCGTCGGTCAGTGGCGATGGTGCAGCCCTGTCGTGGGCGGCGCCCGCATTTGACGGCGGCAGCCCGATTTTGCGCTACAGAATCGACGACGCGGAATCCGGCATGACGTGGTTCAGCACATCCACCACCGCCAAGTTGACCAGCGCTGACCTGAGTGCTCCGCACGTCCTCACAGTCGTCGCTGTCAACGTCGACGGTGCCGGCCCTGCTTCCGAACAGGTTTGGCTGGACCCTGTTCCGCCAGGCCCCACCCATCTTCGAGTGTCCGGATTCCCCGCGGCCGGGGCAATGAAGCTCTCCTGGCGTGCCCCCAAGAACACCCACGTCTACGACTATCGGGTTCGTCACGTAGCAGTTGGCGCAGCCGCAGCGTGGAGTTCCTGGACAGTCGCCAAGACAACCTCAGCGCGCATCGGTGGGCTGCAACCCGGGCGCTTCTATCGAGTTCAGGTGATCGCGTCGACTGCGGACGGGATGTCCCCACCCACTCAAGTGCAGGTTAGGCAGGCTTCACCTCCGACGCCGGTGCGCGATCTACGGTCCGTCGCCACACGTGCGAACCACGCCGCGGTTCTAGTCTGGCGCGCATCGGCTGACACCGGTGGCAGCCCGATCAGCGGCTATCGCATCCGAGTGAGCACGGCTGATATCAGAGGCTGGAATCCGTGGACATTCACTGCTGCTGCCGGCCGGACAACGGCGGCCCTGACACCTGGGCGCACCTACCGGGTGCAGGTGCGGGCGGTAAATAGCCAGGGAGTCTCAGCGCCGACTCAGTTCACCTTCAGAGCAAGGTGAGCATCGGCCACCCTGGCGGACCGGTCAAACCCAATCCGCTCGTCGAGTCGCAATCCGGTCCTCTCGAGTTCGGAACCCAGCCACCGGCAGCGCCACTCGGTCAGGTCCACACATTGTTGTGGCTTCGGCACCAGTGCCCGGAGGGGGGTGCTGGATTCGTTCGGACCGTTGACACCTTCGGGCAGCTATGAGGTCCGGTTGGAGGCCGCAGGTGGTCCACCGCAACGAGCACCAGGGCTACGGAGACAACACCCTTGTCTGGGAAACTGGCGACCTCGGCGTGGCCCCGGGGCAGCCCGATGTTCGTTTCGAGGTCACGGTGGCCAACGTTCGGGTGGGCGGTTCCAGCAAGACGTACACCTACTCCGTGACCGTTTTCGATGCCGACCCGACTGGTTGATCCTGCGCGCCATTGGCGTCTGCTTTGCCATCCCAACCCCGGCCGGACCAGGCCCCACCGTGGACGTCTGTCCCCCGGTCAGGGGCCAGACGTTGCGTCGGCGCGGACCGTAGATTGGCGGTGGTCGAGGGGGAGTGGGGGGTCTGCCGGGTTGGGATTTCGTCTCGCTTCTGATGTGGAGCTGACAGCGGGTACGAGGCGCCGCCGCGTGGTCGCAACGTGTCTGGTGTCGGTCGGCGCCATGGCGCTTGCCTCAGCCCCCGCGATGGCACTCGACGTTGCCTCGAAAGCCCCCTCCTCGTCCTTCTCATCGCAGTCCTCCGGCGCGGACAATCGCGAGGCTGCGGTGTCGTCAAAGGGTGCCATCTCCCTTCGGCTGGCCGGCCTGACCTCGGCGGCAGTGCCAGCAGTGGTGGTGACCGGCCCGAAGCAGACTCCCAGGGCCAAGCTCGGCTACCGGGCGGTGGTCCGCAGGAGTATGACGCTGGCAGGTCTGGTTCCCGGCACCTACAAGGTCACCGCCGCCAACGCGGCAGCCGGGGGCAGGGTCTTCGGTCCCACGGCTGCCGTGACGATGGTGAGGGTGCTGGCGCGCCGGACGACGCCGCTGGTCATCTCCTACAAACTGGTGCCGCTGCCGCCCCCGGTTCCGCGGTTGGCCTTTGTCGTGGACGAGGCCCACGTTGATTCGTGGAGCAGGGTCCGGCTCGTCTTTTCCTCGAATCAGGACAATCCGACGCTCCCCAAGTTTGCAACCGTCTATGGATCCGGTGTCCCATCGTCGGTCGTTCAGTTGACGTGTGTGCGAATCACCAAGCGGAAGGCTTCGTGCGCCGGGGTCGGAATGTATTCCGCGAGCAACTTCACCGCTCTCGACTTGCGCGGGGTGAGTGCATACCCTGTTGGTGCCAATGCAACAGTCGCGGTCGGACCATCCTTCCCCTCAGACGACGGTGCGGGGCAGCAGGTGGTCACGGTCGAGGCCGCCGCGAGTCCGCGAGTTCACTCGGTGTCGCTGCCGACGGGTGGCACGGGTCCGCTGCGTTTCAGTGTCGACCCCGCCACGGTGCCAGCTGACATCGGTAGTTGGAACAGTGCTCAAGGCGAACTGGGTAGTCCCAGTTGGCCGGGACCAGCGACGGTGTCCATCTTCCGCGGTCACACCCCGATCGTCACCTACAACACCTTCTGGACAGGGTCCGAGGGTGTGCTGAGCTGTAGCCCCGTCGAGACTCGACTGGACTGCGTCTTCGGTGGCGTAGGACCGCAGGGACTTGGCGGAGCCACGACTGTGCCCGGCGAGACGCTTAGGGTTCGACTCAGTTGGAGTGAGGCGGCGTTCCACAATGCTGCGCCGGGGGATACTCGGTGGGCCTCGCTGGTGGAAACCGATGTCACCGTCCCGCAAGCCATGTCCATGAGCAATGCATCGATCACCAGCAGCGGCCGCGTCACCTTCACGCTCACAGCGGCGGACAGTTCCCGTGGCAACCCTTCGATGGTTATTGCGAGCAACGGCCAGCCTGGCATGGCGGGCATTGTCGGGATCGGCGGGACAGGGTATGGAGGCCTCTCGTGCACTCCTTGGTCCGCCAACAATCAAATGACGTGCACTGGTCGACTCGGCGGAGTGTCGGGGATGAGTCCGGTCCCGTTCTCTCAGCCGGTGGGAACTCAGCTGACGCTCACTTCGTCCTACGGGACGCCCAATCAGCCTGAGGATCTGACCTCGCAGGTCGTGCACGTGTCCGCCGACGCAAGCTGAAGGCCGCAGCTGCCTATCCTGCGGGTGTCCCTGACGGGTGGCGAACGGGCGCACGTTGCGCGGCAGCCTGGCCGCAACTGACAGCGTGCCAGTGCCGCACGTAGATTGACGGAAGTCGAGCGTGACGGGGGGGTCTGCCGTGCCGTTGGCCGGGAGTCCGCCGGTGATTCCGAGCAAATGGGACCTCCTCACTGGCAGGAGATGTTGAGCAGGTCACGGTTCTCTGCGACACGGTCGATCACGTCTCGAAACGTCGGCGGATTGGCTCCGTAGTAGAGGTCCTGCATGGCGCGTTCGTGTTCGCGCTCGAGAGTGGGTGTCAGCAGTCCATCGGGTGCGAACACGGGAGAGAGTGCGAATCCGCCGGTAGGTTGCTCGCGGTCGGGGACAAATGCTTCTGAAACTCGATAGCAGTCCTGCAAGACCTCGATGGCCAACGGCCGATCCGACAGAAATGTGCGCACCTCGCCGTTGGCGAGCAGCGCCCAAAGATCGTAGAACTGTCGACCTATTCGTGGCCAGCCGTGACTCGAACGTTGAGCGGCCGACATCAGGGCGAAGTTATTCATCCGCAGCAGCTTCTCGACGAGAGTGCGCCCGGGGTGAAGGATTGAGGTCTCGAATGGTTCAAGATCTCCGAACTCGGACACGTCGAAGTTCCCATCGATCAACTCGCGCGTCAGCAGCGACTCCACCTGTCGCCTGGAAGATGGCAGAGTTCCACCTGACTGGCCGAACTCCAAGAGTATTCTGCCTGGATCCGCGATACTCGAGGCCTCGTCCGCCCCATGCTGCAGTTGTGGACTCAGGTAAGCGTGGCGCCACTGGGCGCCCAGGTTTCCGCCGCCCTTCTCCTCCGCCAAGTCCGCACATGTTGCCTGGGCTGCTGCCTGACACATGCCTTTCATAGAGCGCTTTGCGGCGCGTTCGTTGTCATAGGTTGACACCACCAGCAGATCTAGGTCCTCGGAGAAGCGCTGGATTATCCGGAGCTTCTCAAGGCTAGTTCCACCTTTGAACATCACTTGGTTAGGCGCTGCCCGCTCCACGGCCCTCAGCGCCTCGCAGACCCAGTAGTCCTTCTCCACTGCTAACGGCTGCACTCCGAGGTTCGCGGCTGCCACCAGAATGGTGTCCGCAAAGACCACAGGTGCCACGTCCCGCCAAACTGGCTTGACGGCATGAGGCACCACGTTCGCGGGCGGGTTCACGTGGAAACCACTAGTTCACTGTGGTTGAGCGCCGCTTTCACAGTCCTGACGTCAGCATCGGGCACTGACTGGGCAAGCTCAGGGAAACCGGCATCGATGAGCAGAGCGGACAACCGTGCACGAACAGGACCGGGTTCCGTCCTCGCTGCGCGGGCCAGACGATCCGGTCGGATCGCGCTGCCATGCAATACCGACTGAAGCTGGGACCACGCGTCAGGCAGAGGCACTTCAATGACGCTCGACCAGCCATCAAGGGTCTCCAACAGCGCCACTTCCGCTTCGTTCAGTCCAGCTGTAAAGCGACCCGTTCGGGCGGCCCTGGAGACAAAAGTCACGGCACCGGAGTCGGTGGGGGCACGCCGCGGTACTGCCACCTGCGTCTTCTTTGGAACCTGTGTCGACAACCTCAGCCTGTTCGATGCGGACAGACCAGCCGGGCCCACGCCCCTCGCCCCAGCCAGCTCGGCCGTCAAATCGGCGGGTGATGGTGGCGCCATTCCAAGCGGAGTCTTCCGTCCCCGCCAGTACAATCCCCGACGAATCCGGAGAAGCTCGCCTTGCCGCACCAAGTCGGCAAGCAGATGCTGAACGGTTGACGGCGCACCGGGAAGCCGAGCAGCATGCCAGAACCGGTTACTGCTGGTCAGAATACGACGTCGTGCTCGCGTGCCAGGTGTCGCGCTGGTCCGGATACCTGACTTTCGTCGTGCAGCTGTGGGGTACGCGCCCATACCGGCCACCTCCTCCTACATAAGGTTACGCAATCCTACCTCGCAAGGGCAACATTCGGGTACGAGATCCTGCCGACAACTGTTCAAGATTGGGGTTGGTTCCGTGCCAGGCGGTTGTGCCACCAGGGTCATCGGCGGCGGCTACATCACGGGCATTCGCCCGGTTGGTGTCGACTTCGTGGCCTGGCCCAACCGCGGCTTCACGCCGGTGCAGACCCTCCCCGGGTCGAGGCGTTGGTCGCTTGGTGTCGGTGGCGCCGATTTCACCGGCGCAACCGTCACGATGATGCAGAACGGTCGCCAGGCGCCCGTGACAGTCGTGCACCGTAACGAGTGCCGGGGCCACGGAGACCACACCCTTGTCGGGGAAATCGTCGACTTCGGCTTGGCCCCGGAACAGCCCGATGTCCGTTTCGACGTCACGGTGGCCAACGTTCGTGTGGGCGGTGTGAGCAAGACGTACACCTACCCGGTGACCGTCATCGACGCTGACCCGACTGGTTGAGCCCGCGCCCCTGGTTGCTCCCGCGCCGAATGGCATCGGCGTCTGCGTTGCCACTCCAAGCCCGGCCGGACCGGGGCGGCGCCCAGGGTGTTTGTCCCCCGGACAGGGGACAGACGTCGCGTCAGTTCGGACCCTAGGTTGGGAGCAGCCGAGTGTGAGTGGGGGATCTGCTGTGTTGGGATTTCGCTTGGGTTCAGCTCTGGTTGTGGTGGCCGCTTCGGCTGCGGGGTTGGTTGCGGTTGCGTCGGCGCAGGCCGTTCCCCCAGTGCAGGCCACATCCCTCATTACGCGTGCGGTCTCCGCCCCGGCGGAGATCCCGTTGTATCCGACGACACGTCTGGCGATTACGATCGGCGGTGTTCCGATCGGTTCCCGAGCCAACGTCCGCGTGACAGGTCCTGCACGCTTCGCGAGGACCATCACCCAATCCACGACCTTCACCAGGTTGAGACCCGGCACTTACCTGGTGACCGCGGCCGCCGTCACCGCCCGCGGCGGCACGGCGATCCCGACGCCCGTTCGCTTGCCTGTGGTCGTGCGGGCCAAGGCGACGGCCCCCGCCAGAGTGAGATACGCGTTCAAGCCGACCCCGCCGCCGGCCACCCGGCCGGGCGTGCCAACTGGGGTGGCAGGAACGGCGGGGGACGGTCAGGTGCAACTCACGTGGGCGCCGCCCGTCACTAATGGCGGTTTGCCGATCACTGACTACTCGATTCAGCACTCGACTGACAACGTCACGTGGTCCACCTTCAATGACGGGGTCTCTGCGGCCGCCACTGCAATCGTCACGGGGCTGGCCAATGGCACTGGCTACGTCTTCAGGGTTGCGGCGGTCAATGCCCTGGGCGCTGGCATCCCGTCAACGGTGACACCGGTCGTCACACCCAAAGCGCCGCAAGATTGCAGCAAATTAGAGCCCTACGCCGATCTCTCCAATTGCGTGCTGGTCGACCGGAACCTTTCTGGCCAGGACCTCACCGGTGCGAACCTGTCGAACACGAACCTCGCCAGAGCGAACTTGAATGGCGCCAAGCTGACGAGTGCCAACCTCACCCGGGCGAATCTGACGGGCGCAATTGTGTCGTCTGCGACTTTGACCGAAGCGAACCTGACCGGCGCCAACTTAACCGGCGCCTTTCTGACTAACTCGCAGCTGACCAAGGCGGATCTGTCCGGCACGATCCTTTCCGGAGTTAGTTCGCACAGTCTCACGGGGGCGCCCAGCGCTCTGCCGGTGGACTGGCGCATCGTTTCGGGCTTCTTGGTTGGTCCGGGCGCGAGGCTCAGTTGGGCCAACCTGTCTGGGACGGACTTGACGAGCGCGCAGTTGGCGGGCGCGGACATGACCTACGCGAATCTGTCCAGAGCGAACTTGACCGGGGCCAACCTCAGCCGGGTCGATCTGTCCCAGGCGAACGTTGGCGGCGCGAACTTCTCCGCCACGAACCTGAACGCAGTTAGGTCGCACAGCCTCGAGGGCACGCCTAGTGCCCTACCGGCGAAGTGGCGCTTTGCCGGGTCGTGCGCCTGCCTCATCGGACCGGGCGCCAACCTAACTGGCGAGCCGCTTGTCGGCGTGGACTTGGTCGGTGCCGACTTGACTGGAGCGGACTTGACTGGGGGAGCCATAGCCCTTTTGGACGTGACTGGAGTGGACCTGTCAAGGGCGATTCTGACGGGCGTCCAGTCCTCGCAATTGACGGGGGTGCCCAAGGCCCTACCCGAGGACTGGCGCCTTGTCGGTGGATACCTCTTCGGTCCGGGCGCGAATCTGACCAGCGCGGACCTGGGCGGATTTGACTTGGCCGGTTTCAATCTTTCGGGGGCGAACCTGACGGGAGTGGGGCTCTATGGGGTAGACCTCTCCGGCGCGAACTTGGCCGGCGCGAATCTGACCGGCGTCGGATCGGGAGGGGTTACGGGGCAACCGAGTGCGCTGCCTGATGAGTGGCGACTCGTTGGGGGCTTCCTCGTCGGATCGGGCGCGAACCTGGCCGGGGCGAACCTCGCCGGTGCCGATCTGTCGGAGATCAACCTGTCGGGTGCGTACCTGGATGGCGCGAACCTTTCCGGGGCGAACCTTTCGCGGGCCGGGATGCAAGGGGCATACCTGGGCGGCGCGAACCTGACCGGCGCGAATCTGACTAGCGTCGGATCGGGAGGGGTGACGGGGCAACCGCGTGCGCTACCTGCTGAGTGGCGACTCGTCGGGGGTTATCTCGTCGGACCGGGCGCAAATCTGGCAGGCGCCAACCTGTTCACCGCGATTCTGAACGGCGCGAACCTTGCCAACGCGAACTTGGTCAACGCGAACCTGAATGGCGCCCATCTGGCCAACGCGAACCTACGTGGCGCGAACCTAACTGACGCGAACCTGAACGCCGCGCAGCTGGACTACGCGGCCTTAGGATCGGCCCGCTTGGTGCACACCAACCTGACCGGGGCGAGCCTTGGGTACGCCAACCTGACGAATGCGAATCTAACGAACGCCACTCTGATCAGCGCGTTCTTGATGAACACGAACCTGTCCGGCGCGATCCTGGATGGCGTCGTGTCTGGGGACATTCATGGAACGCCGTCGGCCTTGCCATCAGGCTGGACGCTCGTCGGCGGGGTTCTCGCTCGCGGATAGAGGTTGCAGTGGGAACCGGCCGGGGCGCGGATCCTCGCTGCAACCCCACACCCGCGACGCCGACCTCACAGGTACAGCCCGACGTCGCCTCCGTCGCCGGACGCCCCACCCCGACCCCCGCCCTCCACCGGCGGCACGTCGGCGACGACGAACGAGGTGACTTCGTGATGCTCGACGTTGCCGTCTTCGACGGCCCGGCGCGCCATCCGCGCGGTCATGCGCTCGAACAACACCCGTACGTAGCGGGCGTTGCCAGCGCTGCCCCCGCCAGGTGTGCCAGCGATGTAGTCACCGACAGCGGCGAGCACGTCTGGCGGGCAGTCGACCTGCTGGCTTGTGGTGAATACCGTGAAGATCTCCAACAGCTCGGAATTGGTGTAGTCGGGGAACTCGATGATTGTGCCGAAGCGCGAGCGCAGTCCGGGGTTGGATGCGATGAACTGCGCCATCTCTTCGCTGTAACCGGCCGCGATCACCGCGAATCGTTCCCGCTGGTCCTCCATCGCTTTGACCAGGGTGGCAATCGCCTCAGGTCCGAAGTCCCATTCGGAATCGCTCACCAACGAGTAGGCCTCGTCGATGAACAGCACGCCGCCGAGTGCAGAGTCGATGACTTCCTGAGTTTTCAACGCTGTATGACCGACGTAGCCTCCGACGAGGTCGACCCGAGTCGCCTCGACCAGCTTCACCTTCGGTAGCAGCCCGAGCCCTCGGTAGACGCGGGCGATAATGCGGGCAACGGTTGTCTTCCCGGTCCCGGGTGAGCCGGTGAAGACGAGGTGGAACCCGGAATTCAGCGGCGCGCGACCGGCTTCCTCCCGCACCCGGTTGACCTCCCGCATCGCGACCAGGTCGTGCACCTTCTCCTTGACGGTCGCCAGACCGATCAGTGCATCCAGATCGGCGAGCGCGGTGGCGAGGATCTCGGCAAGATCGGCTGCGGATGCGGTCTGAGGTGCGGGTCTGTCGACGTCCGAATCGGCGGCACCTACTTCCTCGGCCAGCTGGGCAAGCTCCTCCGACACCTCGCCGATCGCCGCCAAGGCGTGCTGCTGCGTGGTGCAGCGCTCGATCAGCGAGGCCGCGGCGGGGCTGATCTTTGGCGCGCGGGTCGCGGCGCCGGCGGCTGGCAACTGACGTCGAGCCTTGGCGATCGCCTCTGCGGACACCGGTCCGCGCGGGGCTCCGAATTGCTCGAGTACGGCGACGACGACGTGGGCTTGGGTTACTTCCGGGTGGGCGAGGCGCTTGGCCGTCGCGCACGCCCGGTCGGTGATGGTGGCTTGGAGGGCCATCACTCGTCGACGAATCGCTTGCCGCCGAACTGCTCCTGCAGTTGCTCGTCGAGTTCATTGGCAACGGTGATGACGGCGCCGAGTGCCGTACTCAACTCCTCACTGTCGAGGTAGTCTCCGAGGATCGCGTAGTCAAAAGACACCATCCCAAGTGGCGGCTCCGCCGGATTAGGATTCCACGTGCAGCTGCCGAAGATGTAGTGCCCGCCCTCCTCCGCCAGCCACTTGAACAATTCCGGGGTTCCTGGGACATCCCGCACGATCAGCGCCCAGATGCGGATCACGACCCGTCGGGTCTCGTCCGTGTCGCCCTGCTCGATGATTTCAATATTCGCCGCGGTTGAGTCATACGCGACCTGATAGCCGTCGGACATCAGTCGGACGGACAAGTCGAGATCGTCGATCAGGATTCGTTGAACCTTCTCTTTGACGATTGCAGCCGAACTCACGATGGTGTTCCCCCTCTGTTGTGGCGGGACGACCCAACGTCCCGACGTCGCGGATACCTGTTCGACAGCAACGTTAGTCGCCGAATGGGCATCTTGGGCACCCGAGGTCGCGAGGCTCCCGGGTATCTTGGAGACGCGCTCAAGATGGGGGGTTGGCTCATGAGTCGCACTGTCTATTGGATCACTGCGTTGCTGCTGTGCCTGCTCTCCTCGTTCACTGCCCTGTATTCCGCGATCGCCGGGCAGGGCGCGGACGGCACGATGTCAATCGGGGCTTCATTGAAGGAGGCTGCGATCTTCTCGGCCTCGTCCATCATCGTCGGATTTCTCCTCGTGCGGTTCAGCGCCAACATGATGGGCGGCGGTCGGATCTTCCTCGTCATAGCAGCGGTCGGAGTCCAATTGGCCGTGTTCTCGGCGGGGTTGGCGCAGGTCGCCGGCGGTTTCGATGCTGTCCGCAATGCGGCGATCCTGGTGAGTATTCCGCTCGTCATCGTGCACGCGATGGCGTCGGGGCACCTGGCTGCGCGCTCCTACGAACGCCGTCAATCACGCAGGGGTTGAGGTTCGTCTGGCACCCCAGGACGCGACTCGCCCGGGACGAGCGACTGGAGACTGTTCCTGCTGACTGTCGCAAGAACAGTCAGATTGGGCGGCTAGCCTCCGATCGACGCCGCCGAGGGATGGGCCGCGTGGTTGCTGGTGGGTACGAACTCGAACTGGGCGGTTCGGTCGTCGTCGAAGAAGGTCACAACGCGGGCCGTGCGCTCCTCGACATCGTCTCCCGTCACCACGACGACGTCACCGACATGAAGTGACTGTCGTTCATCAGTAAAAAGGTGAATTCGAAAACTCGCCGAGCGACCTACTCGGGCGTAGTCGACGTTGATCTTCACCATAGGTCTCGTCCTTCTAAAGTCGGATGTTCCGGCCTTGGCCCATCTCCATCAGGGTACCTCCGGACGCGAGGCCCGAACAGGTCCATTGCGCAGCGGGCGGCGTGCAGGAGCGCTGACGAGAGACGTAGACGCCCATCTGGGTCGAGGTCTTCAATTCTCTCTCCCGGTGGGACCAACTCGTCGCGTGCCAGAACTACGTCGAAGTGAACGTCTCTCACCATGGGGTTCATGTCAGTGTCCCGGATTGTCGTGGGCCACACCGTGAATTGCTGCCGTAATTGCCCGAAGCGAGCCACCCCGAAACTCTTATGTGGCATTTCCGCTAACACCTGCCGCGCACTCACGCCGCGGATCAACGCGAACACTGAAACTGTGAAGGCTCCGCGCAACCCAGGCTCGATTCCCTGGTAGTCGTGGAAGGAGCGCAGTGACGAACCGACAACGGTTTCTGGAGATCCTGCACCCATGTGGAGGAGCAACTCATCATCATCGTTCAAGTCGAAGACGGCGCGCAGAACGACTGTCAGGACTGCATATCCTCCACGGTGGCTGACGGTGTTGGCGAACCGGTGCTCGTGGCTCTCGTCAGGACACGATGAAAAGGGCTTCCGGGGACCCGCCCAACGAGATGGTGTCGCCCGGTACCAGGACGACCTGCTTGCCCGCTGTGATCTGTCGACCCTTGGTCCAGGTCCCGTCAGCGAGCCAGGTCCCGTTGGTCGAGCCGGCGTCGACTATGACCAGTCGCCCGCCTTCGTTGGTCACCAACGCGTGCTGTCGGCTCACTTCGGGCATCGCCGCGAACACTGCAGCAACCGGGCAGTAGTCGGGATCGCGACCCAGGCCGAGCCGTGTCCCGTCGGGAATCTCGATCACGGCACCGGCCGGACCGCGCAGCGTGAAAGTCCTCGGTTGCAGCTGCGCCCGATGCATCCGGCAGGTGCGCGCAGTTGGTTTCACCGGGCGAGAGCAGCCAGCAACCTGACACATCCGCTGCGCGTCCACCGAACCCTGTGCGTCCACCGAACCCTGTGCGCCTGCCGGACCGTGCGCGTCCGCTACCCCCGGCGCCGGGGTAGGTGTCGCGTCCGGCGGGGGAGGTGTCGCGCTCGGTGAGGTGATCGGCACCCGCGTGCCGGGTTTACTGAATCGGGTGCCACACCCCGGGCAGACTCGGTCGTCGAGGCTGACCTCGCGTCCGCACGCCGTGCACTTCATGTCAGCCAACTGAGTCCTCCCACCTTCACTCCGGCGTCGGCGGCCCGCGCCAGCGCGCGGTCGAGGTCGCCGGGTCGGGGGACACCGATGGTCCATAGTTGGCCGTCCGCCACCACGACTTGCAGCGGCGTCTTGCCCGCTGTCGGTGCCGGCTGCTCCGCGAGACGCCGGGCGCCCAATTGGGTCAGCACCTGCAGTTCCTGATTGCTCGAGCCGCACCACGGTCCGCCGGGCGCGCGGGCCGCGATGAACGGTCCGGGGATGATCAGGTCGGCAGACCGAGTGAGTTCGGGGTGTCGACGCCGCAGAGCGGACCAGCTGAGACCGCTGTAGAGCAGGACGTCGATTTCCCTGCCGCGATTGAAGCCGGCGACCCGGATGGCGTCGACGAGGGCGGCGACCGGTTCCGCCTGCTCGGATGGCTCGCCTCCGGAGATGGTCAATCCGGTGATCGTCGGGTCGGCGTCGAGGGCCGCCAGGCAGTCGGCCACGACGTCCGCCACGGTCATCGGTTCGGCGGCCTTCGGATCCCAGGTGTCCAGGGAGATGCAGCCGGGGCAGCCGATCCCGCAGCCCTGCAACCAGAGGCCGATCCGACGACCTGGTCCCAGCGCCGTCACCGGTACGTGGAGTCGGCTGATCCGCAGGCTGGGTTCCCGGTCGGGCGTCATCGCAGCTCGATGCTCGCGACCGCGTTCGTCATCGTCCAACCGGTCAGTTGCACCGGGGTGCCACGATCCGGGTCGAGTTCGAACAGGGCCCGGGCGAGGGGATTCACCAGCTGGCTCTCCACCAAATTGCCGATTCCGCGGCCGCCCATCAGCGGTCGGGCAGTGCAGGCGGCGGCGATGGTGTCGAGCACCGCGGGCTCGGCCGTCAGGGTCACCTCCAGTTCCTGCTGAACTCGGCTGACCACTGCGGCCCATTGGCCGTCGAAGATGTTGCGCGCGACGTCGGCCCGGATGAAGTCGAACACGACGATGTTGTCGCCGAATCTATTGAGAAGTTCCGGTCTTCCCAGGTCGTGGACGAAGTGGCGCTCAAGGGCGGCGCGCAACTCCGCGGACAAGGCGGCGAAGGCCGGGAGTGCGTCGTGGGAGCCGCCGCCGGCGCGCACCGTGTCGGCGATCGCCGTCATCCCGGCGTTGGACGTGAAGATCAACAGCGTCTCCTGGAACGACACGGTTGCGCCGCGGCCGTCTGTGAGGCGTCCCTCGTCGAGCACCTGCAGGAATTTGTCGAGGATGCTCGGATGGGCCTTGTCGATCTCGTCGAAGAGCACCACCGAGAACGGTCGGCGCCTGACGGCATTGGTGAGTTCACCGCCGGCGTCGTAGCCGACATAGCCGGGAGGCGCGCCCATCAGCCGCGCCTCGGAATGTTCGGCGCCGAACTCGCTCATGTCGAACCGCAGAGGCTGGGTGCCCTCCCCGAAAAGCAGCTCGGTCAACGCCTTGGCAAGTTCCGTCTTTCCCGTTCCGGTCGGGCCGACCAGCAGCAGGATCCCACGTGGTCGGCTGCCGCTGGACGCGGCCTGCGCGCCGGAGAGCCCGAGCAGCGATCGCTTCAAAATGTCGAGCGCTTTGGTGGTCGCTGCCGGTTGTCCCTTCACGCGGACTTCCAGCGTCTTGTCGTCTTCGGCGGTCTTGACGACATCCCGAAGCCGCTCGTTCCGCCACGGGTTTTCGGTGACCCCCACCCGGTAGGCGCGCAGCGCGTCGTCCAGATCGTCGAGCCCAATTCCTTGGACTCGGGCCAACGTGACGGCCGCCTCGAGTTCGACAAGTCGCAGCCCGTCGCCGAGCTCGGCGAACTTCTCGACAATGTGCTGTTGCTGCTCGGCAGACAGATCCGTGAACCCGGGCCAACTGGTGAGGAATTGGCCGCCCGCTTCCCGGCGTCCGAACCGGTCCGGTTGCGGAATCACGATCGGCCGGGCGGACCAGTTGTCGGCCAGCAGCCAGAAGGGCAGGTCCTGCTCCCGGTCGAGAACCCAGAAGACGGGGTTGTGCAGGCACTGGTCCGAGTCGCGCTGTCTGGCGATCGAGGCGGTGAGATCGCGTTCCACGCAGACGAAGAAGTTGTGCTCCTCGGCCGTCTGGTTGGCCAGGTCGGTGATCATCCGACCGGGCCGCTGCACGAGTAGCGCAATGCGGGCGTCGGTGACGGTCACGGCATGGACGACCTCGGCCAACGTCGCCAGTGTCGCTCGGGAGTCGGCGGCGGAGGTCGCCGCCGAAGTCGAGTTATCCGGGGACGTCGAGCCCTGGGTTGGCTGGCCAGACAGCGACAGCCGCAGCGTCGCCGCGACGGCCGCCCGGGCCTCGTGGTCGTCGGGGAGCACACGGAAGCCCGTGGCTGGATCGTGGATCAGGAGAAACTCGAATCCGAGGGGCTGCAGGGCGCTCAGCAGCGTGTCGGGCAGGGGCGCCAGTGCGGGTCCATAGAGGTCCCCGGTGTTGCCCCAGATGAAGAACTGCGGTGACACGGCAAGGGTGCCGGTGATGGTGTGCAGCCACGCGAGTTGCCCGGCGTCATCTGACGGTTCGGCGCTCACGGCAGCTTCCTTTCCCGGTCCTTATCGGCGGTCCGCCGGCGGCGCCCTGCGGCGGAGGCGTCGACGGTGTCGAAATCGGGAAGCTCCTCACGGGCCAGGTCTTCGGCCCCCGGTTCGCTGCGGGTATCGATCACAATTTCGACGCCGTCATGGTCGGCGGCGGCGATGATTGCCGGCAGGTCGGCACAGAACTCGGTCTCGATCGCCACGTCCTGGCGACGCTGTTCCGCCTCGGTGCCGCCATCGCCGGGGTCACCCGACCGGACCACCTCGGATGCACCGGCCTCGCTCGGGTCACCCGACCGGACCACCTCGAATGCGATCCGGTCGGTGTCGCCGTCGACGGAGAGCCGGAGGGCGTGGTTCGGCCAATGCGCCTTCCGTGCGGCGGCACCGCGGGCGGTCGGGACATTGGTGAGGAAGTCCGCGCCGAGTTCGTAGCCCAGTTTGGATAGAGCATCGGCCAGAACCTCTGCGGCGATCAGATCGTCGACCGCGCGCCCGACCCGCAGGAGCTCGACTCGGGTCTGGGTGCGCAGTTGATCATCCCACGGCTGCGTCCCCGCCAGCACGGCGTAGGCACGGCGACGCAGTTCCTGCGCGGTCGCAGATTCACATCCGGCCAACGCCGCGACGACGGCTGCGGCCGACTCCTCGACGTACCGTCGTCGGGCCTCGGCGATCTGGGCGTCGGTCGTGGCCCGGGCCAGTTGCTTGTCCTGGGCGGCTGCGAGCGCCGCCTCCTGCTGGGCTTCCAGCAGTCGTCGCAGGTCGTCCTCAGCCCGTCGTGCCGGGTGCTGCGAGTTGTCGACGTCCGCGAGTGCCATCGTCGCCTGTTGCGCCACTCGCCGTTCTGCGGCCAACGCGTGGCACCGACGCAATCGCGCGGCCTCCACCAGTTGGGCACCGGTGGCCTGCTGCAGAATCGCTGCCTCCGTCTCCGGCGGAAGGAGTTCCACGCCGTCTGCCGCGACCACGCCGTCGGCGGCCACCACGCCGCTCGCATCGGCGGCAGCGCCCGCCGCCGCGTCCGCGGCCCCCGCATCACCCGCGGCCGCATCGCCAGCACTGAGCGCCATCGCCGCGAGCAGGTTCGTCCGCGCGCGCAGGTACTCCTCGTAGCGTTGGTGGTCCATGGCGGCGAGTTGCCGGCGCAACTTGGTGAGCCGGGCGCTCTCGGAGACGGTGGTGGCGACGTCTCGCAGGATCGCCTCGCCGAGCACCGCGGCACCGACGCCTAGGCCCACCGCCGCCACGATCGGTGCTGCCAGGGCCATGCCCGCAACTTCGATCGTGCCCCCCTTTGCGCCACTCATCGTCTACTCCTCGCCCGCAATGCCAGGTATGTCAAGGCGACGGCAACTAGAAGCGCCAGGTTCAGCCACCAGTGATGGCCCACCTGCAGGTACGCCGCGACTAGGCAGGCAACGCCGACGATCCCGAACACCAGCGTCATCTTGATCCAGGTCACGGTGGCCTGCGAGTCGGGGTGGTACAGATTGCGTCGACACAGGAGCCATAGAACCAGGTTCCCGGCCGCGATCAGCAGCGTGAACAGAATCCAGTCCGGCGCAATCGGGTAGTAGGTGTCGAACGACTCGGCCACCCGAACCGGAGCCAGGAACAGGTTGTTCAGCGGGATGTTCTCAGCCACGCCGACAAACCACCCGGTCGTCGGCAGTCCGTAGCTGATACCGGCCGCATCGGTCAGGGTCGACGGCGGAATCTGCAGCGCCAGCAGCAACGAGAACAGCAGGCTGGACGTACTCAGGAAGAAGCCCCAGGACCGCAACGGACTGCGGTACTTGTGGGCGGCGTAGCGGGTCAAACCGTGGACGAACCCCCACGCGACCAGCGGCGCGATCAGCGGGGCCAGCAGGGTCGTCAACACGATCAGTACCTGCATCAAGCGGCGTTCGATCGGGGGTCTCGGCACCGACGTGGCGGTGCTCGTGCGCGCGCTGCGAATCAGGAGCAGCAGTGAGGCCGCGGTCACCGGCAGGATCGCCCAGGGCTGGCTGGCATAGCTGAGCCACACCCCGACTGGTGAGTCGAGGAAGGATAGGAAGTCGGCCATCCCTGCCGGCGTCAACGAGAAGTAGTCAGCCAGGTTCGGCAGCACCGTGAGGCGCGCCAGCGCAACCACAGCGAGCGGCAGTTGGACGAAGATCAGGACAATTCCCAACATGGCGCGGCTGCGCGGCATCCGGTCCAGGCTGGATTGACGTCGCTGGCGCAACGCCTCGGTTCGCTGCGCGTGCAGTACTCGACGATGGTCCCGGGTCTGCTGGCTCGCAAACGAGGCGAGGACGATCACGGCGACGGCCTCGCCGAGGTTGTCGGCCGCGTCGTCGGCCGCCTGGCGGAACCAGGGTTGGGCGCGCGCCTCCGTGGTGGCGAGGTCGGCTGCCTGTGTGGCCAGTTGCCTCGCCACTTCCGGATTCGCCAGCGCCGCCACCAGTCGGCATCGGGCACGAGAGCGGGTGGAGCCGTCGAGTTCGTGACCACCCTGGGTGACGACACGTTCGAATCGTGCGCGTGCGTCCGCCAACCCCGCCGCGATCGCCGCACCGTTGACCGGGTCGACCCGTGCGAACAGGTTCTTATCGTCGAGCGCGAGGATCGTCCCAGCCTCTGCCGATGCCGGCTGTTGGGCGCCGGTGCTCGCCAGGGCTTCGATACCCGAGGTGTCCAGCAGCCAGCCCCGGAAGTACTGGGATTCGTGGGGGGCCAGGGCGCACCCGATGTTGACCAGCGTCACCTCGGGGTCCTGATCCACCGTGCCTGCCAGTGCACTGGCGAGTTCCCCCTTCGTGGCTGGAGGACACACTGTCAGCAAGTCGATGAACAGTTGTTCGCGCACCGTTGTGTTGGCCACGTCCTTGACTGCCGTCGGCCAGTTGGTACCGAGTAGCAGGCGCGCCTGCTGCAGGTCGGTGACGGTCTCGTCGAACCGCTTGAAATGGCCTGGCCCGCCGGCAACTCCACGCCATGAGGCCGGTGCTTTCGGAGCGTCCCCTGCAAGCCAGGATTCCACTTCATTCCAGCCCCACCGCTCAGCGCTACTACAGGCGAGTAGGCCCTGGCAGAGCCGGATCCAGTCCCAAGACATGCCCTGCGCGGCTGTGCGGAGAGGCGTGAAGTCCACGCCCTGCGATTCGACGGCCAGTACGTAGTCCTCCAGCGATGGGCTGCTGTCGTGCGGCAGGCGCCCGGTGAGACACCAGTAGGCGATGATCCCCAACGACCACCAGTCCCCGGCGGGTTCGACGACGGACTTCAACGCTTGTGGCGACGCCCATTCTCGGGTGCCGACGGTGGTGAAGTTGCCGTCAGTGAACTTCGCGACTCCGAAGTCGGTGACCACAAGGTCGAGCGGCATCTCGGTCCGCACAATGATGTTGTCCGGCTTGATGTCGCCATGCGTGAGCGGCGGGGAATGGGAATGCATCGCCTGCAGCGCCTGCGCGATTTCCCTGACGACGGCGGCGACGGTGTCCTCGGCGAGTCGCTGGGTCGTGGACCTGCCGACAAAGTCGGTCAGCGTCTCGCCTTCCACCCACTCAAGCAACTCGTACTGATACTGCCCGGCGGAGCCGTGCTCGAGGATCCGGGGCACGTGGGCGTGGTCCAGTGTCCCGATGTTGGCGAGCACGACCTCTCGATCGCGACTCGGCTGTGCATACAGCTTCAACAGCGCCTTCTTGCCTGCGTGGGCGGGGAGTTGGTCGCTGAGGATCACCTCGAAACTTGTCGCCTCGTTGCTGACGCGGACGCTTCCTTGGCTCTCGAACCAACCATGCAGATCCGCAGGGATCGCTGCCTTCATTGGCTGCCCGGTACGCACGACCGTCTTCCCGAGCGCGGCGTTGTCCGTCATCAGTTCGTCGTCGGTTGCGGCGGGGGCGCCGGCTGGGGTGCCGGTGCCGGTGTCGGCTTCGGCTTCGGCTTCTGGGTCGGTTTGACCTTCGGTGACGGTGTCGGGCGAGGCATTTGCGGCGCCAAGACGGCGACCACCGAGAGTTCGGCCTTCTCGGGGTTTCTGATGGTGGTCGCTATCGTCAAGACGGCGGGGATCAGGAGCAGGACGCACAGGATCGACGCAAGCAATCCCGTCCGCCACGCGTTCATGCTCCCCCTTCCGCACCCACAATCCACCCGCTAGGCCCCGAGCGCGGCGACCCACTGTGCCAGCCCTCAGATGTTCGAACTCTACCGTGACGGCGCGCCCGTCGATGCCTGACTCGGGGCGCGGGTGGCGGGGGTCTGTCCCTCGTCAGGGGGACAGACGAGCCGCGCGGCCGCTGTCAGACTTGTGTGGAAGGCTGGCGCCAACGGAGGAGCGACGATGTCAATCGACGAGAGCCTGATCGAGGTGCCTGCTGGAAACCCGACAGTCACGGAAGAATGGTTTTGCTACGGACGCTCGGAAAATGAGGACCACTGGATTAGAGGTGTGAGACTGATTCATGAACAGGACCCTGAGGCACTCTGGTCAAAGGAGCTCTCTCCACCGCTTGTGTTCGCGGCATACGAACACGTTCCTGAGATGGTCAGTGTGCTGCTGTCGAAGGAGTACCACGACCCGTTGTTCGACCAGCGGTTTCCGCCTCTGAAGCCCTTCCGCAAGAGGTCGAAAGGAAGCACTGAGGAGGACGTCCCCGCCCCAGACGCTGCCCTTGTCCTCGACCCCAAATCGAAGCACTCCGGCGGCGCCAAGATAGAGCCCGGGGTCCTTCGGCCGATGCCTGGGCTCAGCAACGTATCCATCGGATACGACGAAGATGATCAGCCATGGCGTCCTGGTGAGGCCGCAGCGGTGACACACATGCTTCGCGATGGCCAGGACGTGGTGCAGCTGGAATTCTGGTGCAAGTGGACCGCGGACGACGCTGGGGGAGGGTATCAAGCCCACCGCATTGACGGTCCCGCTGTCGTCACTCGCCGCTGGCACGATGCCGTCAGCCAGCAGGATGGCACCACAGGCGGATCCGAGGACAGGCATCACGCGGGCGCTCCCGCGGAGTTGGTCACTGCTGGTAGTGCCAGGAGTGAGACGACAGAGGAGCTTGATTCGGCCCCCCTTGTAGCGCCCGACCAGCAGGAACTGCTCAAGTCCCTTCTGCATGCCATGAAGGAGCGCGATCTTCTCAGGTTGTCTGAAGATCGAGATGGAGAGGCTGCCGCGAAGAAGCCCGAGCCGGTCACTCCCCTTTGGCAGCCAGCGGCACCGCGCAGCACGGAAGAAGCCGGTAGGTCGAGCGACACGAAGTCGACATCAGCTGGGGTCAACACTGCGGGGGCGACGCTCCCGCAGACGACCGAGACCACCGAACATGTCAAGGAACTTCTGCGGCAAGTCACGGACATGACGACATCGCATGAGTCCCCATCCGAAGCAGAGCTAAGCGAAACGCTCAAACAGGAGATTCACACGCTCGCGTGGTACCGGGACATGACGCTTTGGGGCGACAGCATCGGAATCTGGATCACCATCGGTGGGTTACTGTCCGTCCGCTACGGGATTGCGCGGGCTTTGGACTCGGTCCGGCAGGGCGCGGAACAGATAGTCGACCCGTCGGCGTCGGAACTGGACCAAGTCAGCCTGGGAGTTCTCTACGCACACGAGGTCTTTCATCACGCCGTCGAGTCCGCTGCGATCAGGGCGCAGTTGGCTGGTCCGAGCCAGCCAGAAACATCAGCCGATTCGCCCAGCGAATGCTCTGGCGTGTCGATGTACGGGCGCTACCTCTGCGAGGTTGTGAAGCCAACCAAGCTGATGTTGCCCGATCTCGCGCTGGAGGAGTCGCTGGCTCAAGCTGCGATCCTGCACAGTTTGGATAGCAGCGACGCAGTTCCGGACAATCCCTTCTTCCGTGGTGTGAGCGCCAAGGTGCTCGCGGCAGCGCGCTACTTCGTGGTTGAGGAATTCATCCCGCGATCACCAGGCGCGTACGCCCGCGGCATCGACTACCTCGACCCCGATGCGTTCTCGCAAGGCCTACGAATTCTGGAGGCCCAACTGCACGAAGGTGGGCCCACATGGGTACCGGAACTGGTTCCTGAGGACTTCGTGATCGGATCCCCACTGCTGGACATGACTCAGAGAGTAGAACTTATCAACTGACGGCGAGTGTGCCGGCGTAGTCCTGGTATAGCGGTGGAACCCCCGCGAGCATGGTGCGCAGTGGTCACGGGAACACGGTCACTTGGTAGGTGTAGTTCCGCAGGGTTCCGCCGACCGTCGCGTTGTTCACGTGAACGGTGAACGTTGTCTGCTGTGTCACGGTGGCGTCCGTGACTGAGGGAACTTCGAAAACGATGCTGCTGTCCCCGTAGTATGGGTCAGCGTCGACGACTCGGGCAGGAACAAGTCCGTTGGGTCCAGTGATACTGACGGTCGCCGTCGCAAAATCAACCTGCGGGGCCGACAGACTCCAGCGGTGCTCGTCACCCGGTAGTGCGCCTTTGGGGAAGAAGCCGGCGCTAGGCCAGGGCACTGCGGTCGGTGTTGTCGGGCGGGCGACACGCGGCGTAAAGACGACCAGTGAGTTGGCTCGTCCCGCGGTTCCGACAGCCACAGTTCCGAGTTCGGGGAAGAGGATCCAACGACGGTGTCCGACGGCCCGGTTGTTGTCTCCTCCGTCGTTGATGTACCCGCTGATGTGGTCGACGTAGCCAAGACTGAGATTGCCGCTGCCGGCGCCCCTCGCGCCGTCATTGCTCCAGCATTTCCAGGACTGTGGCGGACCGTGCGACAGGTCGTTGTTGGCGTCCATGATCAGCGCGGCCGCCTGGGCCCTGCGGGTGTAAGTCGGGTCCGGATCGATCCGGACATCTGGCAGGCCCACCATGTTGCGGTACCAGTTGATGCGGTCGGTGACAGCCTTCTGATAGGCCGCAGTCGTTGTTCCCGGGGTACAGGAGGCTGTGTCGGAGGTGCTACCGGAGACCACTTGGCCTTCCGCCACCGACTTGATCCAGGCGCTGCGCACGGTGTCTCGGTCCGCAGGATTCACGGTGCCGTCGACGGGTGCCGCTGGCCCGATGTTGACCGTTGTTGCCGGTGTGGCCCCAGTCGCTGCCGACACCTGAACTGGCGTTGATGAACCGTGACTATTGCCGGCCACGACCGAGATGGTGTGGCTGGTGTTCCTCGACAGGCCGGAGATGGCGCAGCCGAGTCGGCCGCCTGACTCCACCACGGCCAGCGGCACTGGGTTGACCGTGCACTGACGCCCGCCGGGGGTGGCGGTGGCGGTGTAGGAGGTGGCCGGTTGCCGACCAGGAATCCCGTTGGGGTCTGGGACTACCCACGCTATTGCCGCAGTGGTGTCGCTGGTTGCGGTGACCACATCCGTGGGTGGCACAGGTGTCGCACCCGGGATGACAGCTGCAGATGTCACCCCAGTTGAGGCGCCAGCCGCATTCTGGGCCACGACCGTGACCGTGTAGGCCGTTCCGTTGCTCAGATTCGTCAGTGTGCAGTCCGACTGCAGCAGCTGACCGTTCCACCACCAGTCCCAGAAGTGCAGGCCAGCCATGGTCGATTCGAACTCTTGGAAGGTGACGGTGCAGGATCGACCTCCAGGGCGGGCGGTCGCGGTGTAGCGCACTGCCGCCGGGCGCCCGGGACCGTTGGCGCTCGCCCATGTCACTGCAATCGCGGAGTTTCCGGCCTTTGCGTCCAGATGGGACACGTTGAGGGGCACTTGGTTCAACACGGTCAGAGGCGCAGACGCTGCGCTGGGGGCGGACGTCGATGAGGCCGTGGTCATCGCTGTTGAGGCGGTGACGGTGAACGTGTACGGGGTGCCGCCTGCGAGGCCCGTGACCTGGCAGTGGTCGTCGTGGCGGGATGCCGTGCAGGACTTGCCACCGGGTGACGCGGTCGCGGTGTAGTGATCGACTTCCCAACCGCCACCGTTCGCGGACCATGACCACATGACGATCGCCGCGTTCGTTTCGGATGCGAATCCTTGGACTTCGGTGGGGGCAGGTGGCGGCGGCCCATGGCCATTGTCGGACGCAGCAAAGGGCGCGGTAGCTGGGCTTGACACCCCGGCCCAGTTCACCGCAACCACTTGCACCAGGTATGGCAGCGGGCCAGGTAGGCCGACAATGCGGTGTGTTTCGTCGTCATCCTTTGCTACCCGCGTCCACCCTTGAATGACGGACTTGCCGTCTCCTGACAGCACCCGTAGCCGGTATTCGCTGACTACTGGTCCTCCGTTCGACGCCGGTGGATCCCAATACGCAAGTTGGGTGTTGAGCGCGAAGTCAACAACATCCAGATTCCGCACCGGCGATGGAGCAACCGCCCAGCTCGCGACCGGGACGCTGCGGAATGCCGTGCCGACGACCCGATTCGAGGTGAGGGCGCGCACGTGCACTGCCACGGTTGCCCGGGGCAGGGTCACCAGGGTGGCCCCGGCGACGACGCGTCCCAGCCAATTGGCTGTGACGCCATTCGCGCGGTAGCGCACCAGAATTCGATCGGCATTCGAACGCACGCGAACCTGGACGAAGTTCCCGGGCACCCGAACGGTCGTGGCGCTCAGTTGCGCCGGAGCCTGGGCCCGCACAAGCGCGGGCGTACCCGAGGCCGCGAACGCCGACGTCGAGGGAACCAACGCCATGGTCGCCGCCACCGCGCACACGATCGCGCGGAAAAGTCGGCTCAGTCTTGCCACTGTGATCCTGCCCCAGTTTCTTCACCTAGTATCTCTCGGATCGCGGCTCGAAGGAAGGGCCCGGAGCGACCCAACTCGCAGTCAACTCTGTCCCCCATCAGGGGGACAGACGTGACGCGCGGCCCCTGTCAGACTGAGGAGGTTGGCTTTGACCTGGAAGTGACCCCAGGTCGGGCGACGTTGACGAAGGGTGGGGGTCGCGCGGTGGGGGATGACCGATTGCACACCGGCGGCGACGTCGCACGGCGGGGGTGTGACAACGCGCAGCGGGCATTCAACAACGCGCAGCGAGGTTTCGGCGGAGCGCACAACTTGATGTGGTGTCTGGCTGTCCTGGCGATCGTGTTCGCGACTGTGCTGGGCGGTGGTTCGACGGCCACCGCGGGAATTCCAGTCCCGGCGCTTCAACCCGTCGACACCGCCCACGCTTCGGGTCAGACCCAGACCCAGACTCAGACCGAGACCCAAACCGAACCTCGCCCTGACCGGTCAGCGCCTGCGACCACCTCATCCACCGCGTCCACCCCCTCCGTACCCCCGGTCGATGACGTCCTCATACCGGCCCGTGGAGGGGTGCGCGCCTCGACCAATGCTGTGGGTAGCAATCCCACGCGCGGCCCGGGTGTCTACGACGTCGTTGTGGTCGGTGTGACCACCGAAGACGGCCCGTCCCCGGCGACGGCGGAGAACAGTCCCCCCATCGTGAGTGGGGCCGACTCCTACTGGAACGAGACCACCGGCGGGCGTTACCGACTCGACTTCCGCAGCTTCGTCGGAGTCTCCACTCCGACGGCGCTGTGCACACTTCCGGCCGCTGACCTGCTGGTCGACTCGGCGGTAACCTCCGCGACGGACGGTCTCATACCGCGGCCGGGTCGCGCGGGCATCCTGGTCGTGTCGGTGATGCCGCAACCGTCGGCGTGCGCCTTCCCGGGAGGGATGGGCTGGCTGGGTATCGGTTCGCAGTTGATAGGCGGACTGGCCTGGTCGCAGCAGCAGTCGGCTGCTCTGGTGCTGGCCCACGAATCCGGGCACAACTTTGGTCTCATGCACGCGAACAACCTCGAGTGCGGCGACGGTGTCTGGCCATTCCCGCTGCCCCAGTTTCCGTCCTGGCCCTGTGAGCGCACGGAGTACGGCGACATCACGTCGGTGATGGGCAACGGAACCGCCGCGGCTGGGAAGCTCAATGCCGCCCATTTGAAGATCTTGGGTCTGCTGTCCGCGGAGCAGAGCGTCGACCTGGGTACCAACTCCGGTGACGTTGACCTCGTTCCTCTCTACGGTGCCGAGGCGGGCCTCCGGGCTGCAACGATCGCCGTCGGGGGAGTGACCCCGGCAACGATGATGGTCGAATACCGACCCGATCTGGGCGGCTCAGGGGTCACCCTGCGGCAAGTTGGTTTTGCCGAGACGTGGCTGTACGGAATCTCGTGGCGTGGGTTCAGTGCCGTCAGTTCAAGGAAGGGAATGACCGCTGGCACCACAGTGGACCTCGGCGACGGCACCGTCGTGAGCGTCGTCTCTACCGGCAGCGCCGCCCGGGTGCACGTGGAGCGCCCTGGTGCGGTCGTGCCTGCGCGGAAGTGGGGATCGTTGACGGCCACGAACATCGTCGACGGGGTTCCCGGGACGATTGCCCCGACAGACCCTCTCTGCGTGCGCGAGCTGACAACCGGCATCACCGTGACATGTCTGAAGTCCGGTGCCTCGAAACGGACGGTCACCAGGCTGCCCACAGGAAACTATCGGTTGGAAGACACGTCCGAACCGTTCCAGGCCGGTGTCGATCATGCGGGTGCGACCGTGGCAGTCACGGCCGGTGGGAGCGCGCAGTTGGCTCTATCCTCACACCGGCTGCAGGGAACCATCACGGGTGAAGGCGCGCCCCTCGGTGGAGTAACGGTAGAAGTATTCGGAGAGCCTGGCACGACGATCGGCCAATCCAGCGGGCCGACGGATCCGCTGCTGAGCGCGACGACTGACTCCGCGGGACACTTCCAGATACCCGGACAGTTCTATTCGGGCGAGACGATGAAGGTGCGTGTCAGGCCGCCGCAGCCGTGGGTGAGGCAATGGGTCGGCGGGCCTGACCGTGCAACTGCGCGCATCGTCACCATTGCGGCCGAGACGAGCAACCGGGTGGATGTGGACCTGGCACGAGCGGGATCGATTGCCGGTCGAACCAGCTACGGTGGCCATCCGCCCCGGTCTGCCAACGTTTTCGCCATCGATACGACCGGCTACGGCTCGTCGGTGGTGGCGGCGGCGGATGGCACCTTCCGATTCGATGGTTTGCGTCCGGAAAACTACCGCGTCGAGGTCAACGGTCTGGCGCCCGATGGGACACGGTTCTCAGCGAGATACGTGAGTCCCACGGGTGGCACCACCGTGGCCGTCGGGTCCGGTGCAGCGGTCACCGTGGACCTGCCCTTCGTCTTCCCCGCGCCGTCCGCGCCAACAGGTGTGGTGGCGACTGCGGGGGAGGGGTCGGCATCGGTGGCTTTCGTCGCTCCGACGGCGACCGGCGGTGCGCAGCTATCGAACTTCGAAGTGTCGACGGACAACGGTGCCACGTGGGTGTCGCGCACACCTGCCAGTATCGCCAGCCCGGTGCTGGTCGGCGGGTTGACGAATGGGACGACCTATCAGGTGCGGCTGCGCGCGGTGAACTTTTCCGGTCCGGGAGCGGCGAGTGTGGCGGTGTCGGTGACACCTCGGCCTCCGACCTACGCGCCGACGCCCCCTCGGGATGTGTCCGGTGTTCCTGGGAGACTCGGCGTAGTCGTGTCGTGGTCTCCTCCGATCTCCGATGGCGGAGCCCCGGTGACGGGCTACACCGTCACCGGCAGTCCAGGCGATTCCACGTGCACGACCTCGACTGCGTTGAGTTGCGAGATGACGGCCGTGGTCTACGGTCTTGGTTACACGTTCACAGTGACTGCCACTAACGCCGTGGGCACCTCGGGGCCGTCACTGCCGACGCCGGTGGTGGTTCCGCGCATCTTCCCGTGGGTGCCGACATTCGGTGGGGCTGGCTTCTTGGCGCCCCGGCAGGCGACGCTGACCTGGGTGGCGCCGGCGTTCGATGGAGGGGCAGCCCTTACCGGCTATCGGGTGGCGCTCTCGACTCCCAACTCGTCGACGGTGTTTGGCGACGGGGTGGCGACCAACGCGACCGCGCACACGTGGGTGGGGTTAGTGCCCGGTGCGCGATACGTGGCGAGGGTTGCTGCGGTCAATGCGGCGGGTGAGTCGGATCCGTTGTTCGTGCCGTTCCGACAGGCCACTGTGGCCTCCACTGTGCGGGCGGCACGAGTGGCCGCGTGGCCGCGCCCCGGTGCGGCAACGATCGTCTGGGCCGCGCCGGCCTCGCAGGGCGGTACACCTGTGCAGCGGTACCTGGTGCGGCTGTCCGCTCCGAACTCGACGAAGCGGTTCGGGGCGTGGACGGCGAACCAGGGCCTGTCCAGGCTGCTGGCCGGATTGCGGAAAGGCGCGACCTACCGGATGCAGATCCTGGCGGTGAACAGCCAAGGCAACTCCGCGGCGGCCACTCTGACGTTCCGGCAGGCGCGGTGACGAGGGCGTGAGTGTGATTCACGCGGATTCTGGCGTTCCCCTTGTGGGAGCCGGCCACAAGAAGTTTGTCGACATCTTGACGGAATCCGCCCGTGAGACTGGCCAGGGGTGCCGCATCGTCCTTCTCGAGGGTCCGTCCGGCGTCGGAAAGTCGCGCATCATTCGCGAGGTCTACGGTTCGTTGACGAGCAAGCAGGAGGACCCGCCGTACTGGCCGTCGCTGGTGGACAACCGCGAAAACGTCGTGCAAACGAGAAAGCTGATCGGGCCTGGCAGGTCGGCGTTCCGCTGGTCTCCTGGGGCGTACCCCAATTTCCTCTGGTGGGATATCTCCTGCAGGATCAGCGACGATCGCAATCCCAGCGATGCCATCACTGAGTTCGCGCCATTCCTGGCACGCCATGTACTGCCAGCTGCACTGTCGGTGTCCCGTGATCGTGGGGTGTCAACGGAGATCCTGGTCGACCTGGCCAACTCCTGGCGCAGCTTCGCCAAGGACGTGGGTTCCGAGGGTGCGCTCGAGGTGGCGAGCCGCATTTTCAACCTTGTTTCGGGGCTCGACGCGTTCGGCCTTGGACTCGCGGTCAAGGAGTTGCTCGCCGCCGCCAATTGGCTGCGGGGTCGGCAGGCGAACCAGCAGCAACTGGTTGCGGACGTGGTGCTGGATTCCCAGCGAGTACCCCTGGCGCAGTCCCAGGTTGACCTGCTGGAGTCGATGGCGGCTCGGAGACTGCCGGTCGTTATTGCCATCGAGGACCTGCACTTCATGGGTTCGGATACCCGGGAATTGCTGTCAGAGCTGCACCGCAGGAATGCGGATGTTCTCGTGTTGGGCACCGCCTGGCCCGAGAGTCGTGCCAGGCCCGAATACAACGCGTGGCGCGAAGGTGAGGGCAAGGTGACGACGGTCTACTCGGTCCAGCCGCCGAGTCCCCGGGACACCGCCGACATGGTTCTTGCGTTTGCCCCGCGCACCAGTCGGATCGAAGCTCGCCGGATTGCAGGTAAGTGGCCCAATCCTTTCGCGCTGCTGGTCCTGCTGTCCTTGAAGCGGGTGCAGGAGCGGATTGTCAGCGGTGGGGGAGCGTTGGTATTCGGCGAAGATCTGGTCGACGAGCCGCGCGAGGTTGAGGAGCTGTATCGACTGCGACTGGAAGAAATGCCGTCGGAGGTGGCAGAGGTTCTTGCGGTGACGACAGGGACCCTGCCAACGGCGGCGGAGCTCTTCACAGCGGACTTCGTTCGGGCACTGGTAGGGCGCGCGGCCGTCGGCGCTGGTGCGATCACCGAGCCGGTGGAGTCCGTGACCGCCCGGCTGGAGGAGGCTGAGCGGGAATTCTACTGGTGCACAGACAAGGGCGCCGGGGTGAGCATGTTCACGGAACCGCCTCTGCAAATGGCCGCGCACCGGCGCTGGGTCGACGAGTCCACTCGCCAACGGAGACAGGAACTGCTTCAGCGTGTAGTCGCCGAACTTGAGGCGCTGATCGACGAGCGTCGTGGGGGCGGCTTGTTCGTGCCGCTGGATGACCCGACGGCAGTCGCGGCCTGCACGTGGCTCGTCGACTTGAGGAGAGCGGGCGTGTGAACGAGACCCTCGCCACCGCCTTGATTACCCAGGCACGAAATCTCGCAGCAGGGCATCGGTACGCGGACGCGGTGAAGGTTCTGGACACGCCCGAGTTTCGGGAGTGGGCGGAGGTCAGCCAGCACCAGGACCTGGTCGTCGTGTTGTCTGAGTGGGCCTGGTGGATGGCATGGGGTGGACGACTTAGGGATGGTTTGGCGATCTACGAGGAGTTGGAGCCACGGTTGACGCCCGACATTCCGGCGGAGCGCCAACTCGCGATTCGCGCCCGACACGCCTACGTGGTGGGCACTAGCGGTGACCGCCAGACGTCGGTGCGTGCGGCGGAGATGCTTTCGGCCATCCAGGCCGAGATGCAGGGCGAAGTTGACGTTCCGGCGCAGTTGCGCTTCCACATTCGCCGTCAACACGCTCGCTGGCTGGGAACAGCGGGGGACGCTGAACAGGCTCTGGAATTGCTGCGGATTCTCGAGGCCGACATGGAGGGGGAGATCGCTGAGGATTCGGAGGAATGGCTGCTGCTGAAAAGCAATTTGGCCTACTTCGTCGCCAGCAAGGAACCAGAGACCCCGCAAGCCACAGCGGAGGCCCTGGAGCGGTACGAGGCGTTGGTGCAGGCCAGGTCGTCCGCCTTGGGGGCCATGCACCCGCACACCCTGGACGCCCGCCGCAACGCCGCCTGGGTGCTGGGTCGCCTCGATCCGGCCGTGGCCTTGATGAACTTGAGGGCCATGGTCATTGCCGCACGCGAAGTCCTCAGCGGCGACCACCGGTATGTGGTGACGGCCCGTTTGGACAGCGCCGTACTGGCTTCTCGATTGGACACGGCGGACGTTGTTGAGTCAGAGGTGGCACAGATCTTGGCCAGCTTCCGCCGAACCGAATCGGCGATCGACGTTCTTTCCGAATACGGGAGGGTCGACACTCCGGAGGCCAAGTTGGACGAGGTAATTGCATACCTGGAGGGTCGGGGCCGCGTCGACCTGGCTCTGGACCTGCGGGACCTGCGGGCGGCCTTGCGAAGTGGGTGCTAACCGTTGCCTCTCACCTGTGAGTTCACCGCCTTCCTGGAGACCTACCGAACCGAATTGGGGGTAGTTATCGACGGGAGCCCTACCCGGTCGGGCCATGCGTGGGCTCAACTCTGATTGGCAACTCGGCTGATCAACTCGTCGATGATGAGCTCGGCGGCACCGTCGACGTCGTAGCCGAGCGGCGGAACGGTGGCCAGGAGGGCGATGTCGTCGCGGAAGCCCGGCGACCGTAACTTCGCGCGGAGGTTGGCGATGGCCAACGCGGACGTATAGCCATCAGGGCGGTATCGGGCGAAGCACTCCACGATGTCGTCGGGGTCCAGTCCCAGGTGGGTAAGGGCCAGCCACAGATCGAACACGTCTCTGCCTTTGCTGCGCTGGTAGAGCGCGCGCAGTTTCGTTGCCACGAGTTCCGGTGGCGCAAACGTTCGAATCACGCACGCGCCTTGGAACCAGGCCGTCTCCACGGCGAAGGGCACCTCGTCCACTGGGCGTGCGGGCGACGTCTCATGCGTGTTCACCTCCACCTTGATCCGGAGTGGGCGGTTGGAGCCGGTGGTCGCGCCCCGGAACTTGATCTTCGGGTGCACGCCGATGTCGGTGCCACTGACCGTCAGCCCGACCGTGGCCGCGACGTCGCGCAGCGCGTCGAGGACGGGGCCGATTGCGCTGTGGGTACGTCTCACGAAGTCGAGGTCTTCGCTGTAGCGCAAAGGCGCAGGGAGCCGAACTTGGTGGAGGCAGGTCCCACCCCGGAATAGGAGTTCGTCGCGCAGGCCCGGGTGGTTGTAGATCTCAACGATGACCCGCGACAGCAGTAGATCCTGCTCAACCTGTTCCCGGCTCGGCCATGGGCGGGTGAGCCCCCAGGACGTGATGACTGCGTCGGGGATCAAAGGTCCGGATCCACGTCAGCGTTGACGACAATGCCCCACCGGAGGTCCGTCGGACCGCGGCGTGGCCCCCGAGGGTCCAAGAGGACTCGGGCACGTTGGTGCCCTTCGGAAGCCAGTTGGAGGGACAGCGCGGAACGGTCGCCGGGGGCGTCCACAAAATCCAGCAGCCACCCGAGACGGCGAAGGCTGGACGTGGAAAACGCACTGGCCGCTGTCGCTACGAGCCCCGTTTCCAGCTTCCCGTCCTCGGCAAGTTCGGCGATCACAGTGGCCACATTGCTCAGGCCGCCGCCCTCGCTAGGCCTGGCAGCAAGGTCCAGAGCCGTCGCAGGGGCCGACGACACCCTCACCAGCCCTGCGTTGGCTGCCACGGAGACCACAGGGACGCGCGACAGCCCTTGGTGGGTGTAGAAGCGTAGTCGGACTCTTCCGAAGGCCCGGTCCTTGAGTGGGCGGTCAACCATCACCTGGAAGGCTTGTGGCCGTTGATGGGCGGCCCCCTGAATCTCGGCCGCTGAGAGGAGGGCCACGTAGTACCGTCTCCTGTTCTTGGCCATCATTTGGTCGATAAAATCGAGAGCCGGCACCGCGCCCCAAGATCGGAACTGAGGTGGGACCGCGACATAGAGCCCGGGGGACGGACTGAACATTTGCCCCGACCTCCGGAGCCGTACCAGGGCGTCGGACGCCGCGTGGTCGTCGAGCCCCATGAGTCCACCCGCTGTCGCTAGGTCCACCACAGGCTGCCCATGTGCCAGCAGGTAGTCCGACAGGTGCCTCGGCGGGACACGCTCCGCTGACTTCAGCATTGCCACCCCTTGTTTGTGTAAGTCAATCGTTCCATACCGTGTCAGCTACTGTCCAGAGCGCAATCTTTACACACGTCTCAGCTGTGGATATGTCACCTGGCATCCAAAGCGTGTTTCAACGTGTCCCGCGCGATCCAGCGACAACTGGAGCCGGCATTCGGAAGGGGATGGTTGCCATGAAGACCTACCACGTAATCGCGCGGCGCGAGGGCGAGGCTTGGCCGAGGACATTGACGACGAAGACTCGTTCGACCTTGACTGGGAGTACGTGGCTGGGTAGCGCTACTCCATCCGAGACGCCGCCGTCATCGCCGGCATCAGCCCCGCGCGAGCTGGCCAGTTGGCCCAGGCCAAGTAGCAGGTGGGGTCGATAGTGCGGCCCGCGGATGGGCTGGAGCGCCCAATGCGACTCGGGGGAGACATTGAAGTCTTGCGGCTCTATCCGGCCTCCTTGATGCAGGAAGTGAGAAAGCGCAGGCGTTCTGGCGACGCGCCGCGAATGAGGCCGATCAGCGAGTCCTGGTCCAGTGCGCTGATCAAGGCCACCACGGTCTTTCGATGGGTCTTCATCACTGAAACCTCGGTGGAGTCCAGCGCCCTGATCACCCCGGCAAACTCGTCGGCGTGGTCCGCGCGCGCTTTCAGGTAGCCGACCCACGTGTCGATGTTGTCGGCGAAGGTCGACAGTGTCGCCCGTGGCCGATCAGCGATCCGCCGCTTGAGGTCGCCCAGCGGAACAGGAGCACGTTTGCCGCCGATCAGCGGCAACGCCCATTCCAACGCGACTTGCTGCTGGTGGCATTGCAGGAGTAGTTCCAGGACGCGGAAGTTGACGTAGAACCGGCCAAGATTGTCCAACTCTTCCCGGTGCCAGACGGTGAACGGAATCGCAGTGTCGGAGTACGTGTCGATCAGCCACTGGTAGCACTGCTCGGCCTCGCTCATCCCTATGAGCGTGAGATCGAACCGGCCCGCTTGGGCGGCGTCGGTCGTCCCGACATTGAGCCGCTCGACCAGGGGTTGTCCGTCCTGGCGCACCCCGACGACGATTTCGCGCGGGTTGTCCAGCGCGATGATGGCGTGCACCGGTGTTGGTTGTCCGTCGATTGTTCGTTCCTGGTACAACTCCATCAGCACGTTCTTCACCCGTTTCGAGGCTCGGGATTCCTCGTCGATCGTGAGCACATACGGGTCACCGGTCAGACGCTTCCATTTCGCTGTCTGCAGCACCGTTGTGCCGTCGGGCAGGCGGGCGGGCAGCACCGCACCGAAGTCCGTCGGGGTCATCACCGGGCCGGAGAAGTATTCGGCTCTGATGCCGGCGGCCGCGCAGCGGGCTTTGGCCCTTTTAGTCTTTCCGGTGCCGGGGTCACGGATGTCCTTGAGGTTCCAACCGTTGCGCAGAGTCAGCTCGTAGGCCAGGTCGACGTCGCCGGGTTCGGGGTGCCGGAAGGCGCCTCCGGGAAGTGCGTGCGTCAAGTCCCGCAGCGTTCGTTCGCCGATGTCGCGTCCATCATCGTCGTGTATCAGCAGCCTCTCGTTGTTCGGTGCCGGTATCGCAAAGATGGCAGGGAGGCCGTTGATGACTGCTTGGATGAGGTGGTCCAGGACGCGCGGGTTCAGTGCCAGTTGGGCCTTGCCGGGCAGGTTGTTCCAGGTGCGGAAGAACGTCGTGAGGTTCAACGTCGGGTAGCGCAGGGCGATCGCTTCACGCCACGGCGTGTCGTTGCGTTCCAGTTGGACCGAGACGAACCGGGTTGCCGTTGCGATGTCGTCCACGTTGGACAACGCGTAGCCGCTCGCCTGCGGGTTCTGCAGCGCGAAGACGCACACCAGGTCGGTGAGGTCTATCCCTGCGATGGAACCCTCGGAGAGCAACTCCATCAGAATGTTTGCCGTGTTGGGAGCCGCGCGGTTCCACTCGTCGAGCAAGATCACCTTCCTACCCGGTTTGGCGAAGCCTTCCCGCAACACGAACTCGAGGTACTTGGAGGTGGTTCCATCCGGGTGAGTCTCGTCCACAGGCATCGGCACACCGGCACCTTCGGGGGTGAACAGCGGCACATGAATCGCCGCCACGTCGTAGCCTGCGAGTTCGCAGATCTGCTTGATGAACGAGGTCTTCCCGAACCCGGCGGCACCTTCGACCTTGACCGGTTGACCCGTGCTCAGCCCAAACAGGGCAGCGTTGACCATCGTGTACTTGGCCAACCGATCCGTGCTCACAGTGGGGAAGGTGGCCGTTCCCGAAAGTCGGGTTGCCAGCCGTTTCAGCAGCGGCGTTGCGTCGATGGGTGGCGCCTTCACGGTGCTCACATCGACCTCCGATCAGGCAACGGAATCTCAATGCACGACATCGGCGGTGACTGGGACGCTGGCCACGGGTTCCCGCCGGGCAGGATCAGCCAGATCCAACGGTCCGGTTCCCGTGGCAGCAAGGGCGCGGCATAACCGTCGGTCAGGACGATCACCGCGTCCGGGGGTTCCTCCAACTCGGCGGCATAGTCGTCGATGACCGTGAAGTCCGTGCCGCCCCGCCCCACAAGTGGATCTCCGGGGGTAAACGGTAACGCCCGGTGATCAAAGCAGATCCAATGGGCGTCGAAGGCGTCCGACGTGCCGACGAGGTCGATGAACGACTCCAGCACGACGTCGGGTATCGACCCGGAAGTGTCCAACGCGATCAGCAGGTGGAACTTCTCGTCGTCACCGACGTATGCCAGCCGCGTCTCCCACGTGATCGATCGGTCCCACACCAACCGGTCGGACTCCATCAGGCGGCTGGCCAGTTGCGTATGGAGCCATTGCAGCCACCAGTCCACCCGCCGGGTCGACGTCGGTTCCCCTTTCAACGAGGCCAGGCCAAGGTCGCGCCATCTGTCCGCGGCCTGTGGCGTCGCCTCGGCCAGCCTGAGAAGTTCCGAGCGCAGCGCCGGATCAGCGTGGCCTCGAAGCGACAGAGCTATTGCGCGGGTCAGAACCTCACCGATGGCGTCATCGGTCGCGAGCTGGTCAATCACGACCAGGTCAACGCCTGGAGGATCCTTGCCAGCGGGAGCACCGCTGCCGGTTCCGGCTCCCGTCGAGTGCAGTGCCTCGTCAGTACCGGGACCCGTGTGCAGGCACGGCGACCTCGAACCTTCAGGAGGTTGGGGGAGGCGCTCTAGTTGTCGGAGGCATTCCGCGTCCGAGGCGTAGAAATCCTCCAACGGGAGCGGGACCATGCCCGCCTGTGTCAGGGCGTCGCGGTATTCCCGCCACACGAGCCACGGATCAACGCCGATCCTGGCTCGGGCTCGACGCTTCCGGGGCCCTGGCGGTATCCGGGCGCCGAGGTCTCTGGCTTTCGGGTAGGTCGGCAGCCAGTGAGTTGACTCTCGCCAGGCACCGGGGCGTCCGGAGTTCTTCAGCAGGCCATGCACGAAGTAGTTGATCGTGGCCTCGGAAGCGATGATTCCACTGTTGCCAGCCAGGTCCGTGCGGATCAGATGCTTGAAGAGAAGGTGGCTGGCTTCATGAAGTAGGACGAACACAAGCCCTGACGGGTCGAGGTCCTGCGCCGGGCCGCTCCCCGGCGTCACCTGTGAGGCTTGCCCGCGGGACGTGCGTTTCGGTGCGGCGAGATCAACGGCGAAGTTCGGATTGAGCATAAGGATCGGGAACCCGTCGCTGGCCAGCGCGACAGCGAAGGTCGGAATTGCCGTTGTCCAGGCCCGGTAGCAGATATCGAGTACGAGGGACCCCAACTGTGACACGCCAGCGTTGATAAGCATGCTGGCCTGCAGGAGCAGGTCTTCGGCCAACACAAGGGTGTCCGGCTCGAAGTCGGCTTCGGCCCGCAACTCGTCGAGCTGGACCGAAACATCGACCGTCCTCATCAAGCCCCCCGCCGTGCTCTTCCACTGACGTCCTGAGTTTCCTATCCTGCCACTGACCGCCCAGATCCAGACATGGAATTCCGCGGCCGCAGACGCTGTTGCCCAAGTTGCAGCGGTAGGAACGGCGACGGGGGAACTGCGCGATGGTGGTCATGCGCAAGAGTGGTAACGGCACTATTCATTCAACGTGGGACGACCTGAAGAGCTGGGAGCTTTCCCGCTATCAGCAGGGTCCGGCGCGCTACGACTTGGCGCTGCGAATGTGCACCAGCGACATCTGCGCACCGCATTTCGATCGGGACGATCGGGACGTGGCGGTGCACTCGCTAAGCCATTACGTTGCCCGGCATGACGGCGCCGTCGTGGCCGGCTCCGAGTTGGATGTGCTGCTGGGCACCTGGGCCGATGTGTATACCTGCCAGGTGAATCTGACGAAGGCCGGCATCACCTACCCGCCAACCCGGGAACCTGACTGGGCGCAGTTGGCGTGGCTCTATCTGAACAACGTCACAGCCGGAGTCTTCGGGCGTTCTCAGCAGGTGGTGCCGAGGCGACAGAAGTTCCTCGGGCTCTATCGCCGGGCAGCAAGCGTGGGCGAGACGGCGACCATCAGATGTCGGCCGCGTGCAATTGGCTCCATCACAGGTTGCGATATGTGGGCGGACAGTTACCTGCCTGAGATCGAGTCGGCCTTGGCGCACACGAGCCGAATGCTGGGGCTCAAGTCGGGGACCGACATCGCCGTCGTTCCGCAGGGCGTGGCAGCGCTGTTGTTCGGGATCAGCCCCTGGTGTCCGGTCGGCGACGTGCCCCTCGCCGAGGCCCTGTTGCTCAGCCAACGCGACGCGGGCCATAACCCTTGGCTCTCCGTGCGGGTGCAGCCGCACGGAGAGTTCGGACGCACCCTTCTGTCGTTGATTCCGGCGGACCGGCGGGGTTACACCGATGCGTTGGATCCTGCCCGTGCGAGCCTGTGGAGCGCCGTCGGTGCGCTGGTTGGGAGGGTAAGAGCCTAAGCCTCACCGGACCCCCGTCGCAGTAGGTCAGGAACAACGTTCCCAGCCGAGGAGGCCGCGAGCGAAGTGCGCCGGGGCCAACGATGATCCCGGACGTGTGCGCCGTGCTCGCCTCGCTCAAGGGCGAAGCCGCATCGCCACAGGTGCGCGATCTGTTGCGCGGTGATGACTCGTCTCGACTCACCGCCGCGCGGTGAGCCTGGCCGACTGGGCCGCCGCCGCCACAGCACAGTGGAATGACAGGGCTGGGGTCAGTTCGGACCCGCAACTACTCTGGCTCTTCGCTAGATCGTGTGGATTTGGGGTCCCGCCGGCATCGGGCGCAGTGTCTGCGACGACATCGGCCGCGGTGTCGGCCGCGGTGCTGAGGTGTTCGCGGATCCCTTTGATGAACGCCGAGCTCCTATCGCAGGTCACCCGCTGGATCTGGGTACCCGGTTCCCCACCGTGGGCGCCCAGATCGTCGGCGAACGCCTCAACCGTGGCAGCATCTTTACCTGCGGTGGCGAACACCACCCGGCGCGCGGTGAGGTCCATGAAGATCGACACATAGTCGTGGCCGCGCCGCGCAGAGGTCTCATCCATCCCGATGTCGGCAGCGATGCGTGCAGATAGGCGTGGTGTTGGAAGAAGTCCAGATGGCGCCACGATCACAACACCTCAATTCAGTAGGTGTTGCGACGTTCCCCAGAATCCAGGCGGCAAACCGGGGCCAAACCAAGTCGGCAAATCCAGCCGTTGGACGTGGAGCTGCCGATGGTATGGCCGGGGCGTACTGTCGAATGATGGAAACGATGGAAGGCCTCCTGCGTCAGGGACTCAGGGGCGCAGGCAGCGGGGATACGGTTGTACTGGATGTCTCGGCGGAACCGGTTGAGGACGACGACGGGGAACCCATTTGGAAAGTCACTCTCGTGCTACCTCATCCCAAGGAAGAGACCTGGGACGAAGGTCAGGTCTTCTTGCTAAAGACCCTCGTCGCAGACGAGATCGCCAAGATCACAGCGCTGCACCGAGACTGGCAGCTGCCGGGGATTCCCTTCGTCGCGATCGCCACAACTGATCCGGACTTGGACAATACCGCGCCCGAAGACGAGGTTGAGGATCCGGATCAGTCTGGGCGAGCAGTGGCTGCGGATGCCTAGACCGATCGACGCTGGGGCAATGCTGGCTACCGCTCAGCGGCTAGCTGGGGCGGGGGCGGGACGAGGGAGGCCAGCCGTCTGCGATCTGCGTCGCGCAACGTCCACCGCGTACTACGCAGTGTTTCACCAGATCACGAGGCATGCTGCTATCACGGTTGTCCCCGGTGCGACCGAAAGAGATATCGCGCTGGCCGCCCGCTGGATCACACACTCGAACGTTAAGGCCGCCTGCACGACCGTTATCAAAGCGGCAGCTCCCAGCCAGGCACCGAAAGCTGAGAGCGCCCGCATCGGATTGATCCAGGGCGGTGGGCAAGCCGGAATCCATCCTGACCTGCTGGCACTTGCCAGACGATACATCGACCTGCAAAGAAACAGGGAGCTCGCGGACTACGACAACGCATACGACCCCTACCGGCCGGTGACGATTGGCCACATCGCAACAGCCGAATCGGCGCTTGGAAACGCGTGGC